>JAKANU010000190.1 GCA_021812315.1 Pseudomonadota bacterium | reverse complement strand
CCAGAAGTTCGGGCGTCATAGCGATGGGAGGGACGCGCGTAAATGGAAGTCCCCAGGTAGTCGGCTTCCAGGTCCGCCAGCGGCAGCTGTACATGGGAATCGCTCAGCTCAGGCAGCACCACCGTGGCCTCACTGCGATCAGCGTTGTAGCCAAAAAGCACACACGCTCGCCCACCCTTGAGCAGCACGATGGCTGGCAACAAGGCAGACTTCAGCTCACCAAGCGGAGTCTTGACCAACTGACTGGTCAAGTGGGCCCGAAGCGCAGCCCGGGAAAACAGACTTGGAGTGAGACGCGCCTGCTCAGCCGGGAGCCCGGCCATCAGCGCGTCGGCCGTCGTCGATTCGCCGTGTGCACGAGCGACGATCTGCAAGCACTGCAGGAGCTCATCATTGATGGCCGGCCCGGCCCAAACCACTTCGGGACCTTCGCTGTCTGCCATACACGACCCGTCCTTATCACGTCAACGTCGTTCAGTGTAACAAACGTATCCTTGACCGTGCATAGTGGATAGCCCTTGGTCGGGCCAGCGGGCCGGCAGGCCGCCGCAAGCGACTACTTCTTCTGACGATACTTGCGCAACGCAGCGATCTGCGCCGCCATCACGGCAAGCTCGGAAGTGGCCTTGGCCAGGTCCAGGTCTGTCTTGGCGTTCTTGATTGCTTCCTCAGCAGCAGCCTTCGCCGCATTAGCCTTTTCGTCGTCAAGGTCTTTGCCACGAATGGCAGTGTCGGACAACACCGTGACGCAGTCGGGCTGAACTTCCAGTATCCCGCCGGCGACAAACACAAATTCCTCGCCGCCATCGGCGGTTTCAATGCGCACCGAGCCGGCCTTGATTCGCGTGATCAGTGGTGTGTGGCGCGGAAAGATGCCAAGTTCGCCAGCTTCACCGGGCAAGGCAACGAACCGCGCCTCGCCTGAAAAGATTGACTCCTCAGCGCTGACCACGTCGACGTGGATGGTATTCATATCAAATCTTCTTGGCTTTTTCGAACGCTTCGTCGATGTTGCCGACCATGTAGAACGCCTGCTCCGGCAGGTGATCGCACTCTCCATTGACAATCATCTTGAAGCCACGAATCGTTTCCGCCAGGCTGACATATTTGCCAGAAGTACCCGTAAACACTTCGGCCACATGGAACGGTTGCGACAGAAAACGTTGAATCTTGCGCGCCCGGGCCACCGCCAGCTTGTCTTCCGGTGCCAATTCGTCCATGCCCAGGATGGCAATGATGTCGCGCAGTTCCTTGTAGCGTTGCAAGGTTCCCTGCACCGCGCGCGCCGTCTCGTAGTGGTCCGCTCCAACCACCAGCGGGTCAAGCTGCCTGCTGGTCGAATCCAGCGGATCGACCGCCGGGTAGATCCCCAGCGAAGCGATGTCACGGCTCAACACCACGGTCGAGTCCAGGTGGGCAAATGTGGTGGCGGGTGATGGGTCTGTCAAGTCATCGGCGGGTACGTACACGGCCTGGATCGACGTGATCGATCCCACTTTGGTCGAGGTAATGCGCTCCTGCAAACGGCCCATTTCCTCAGCCAGCGTGGGCTGATAGCCGACCGCCGAGGGCATCCGACCAAGCAAGGCCGAGACCTCCGTTCCAGCGAGTGTGAAACGATAGATGTTGTCGACAAAAAACAGCACGTCCTTGCCTTCGTCACGGAAGGACTCGGCAATGGTCAAGCCGGTGAGCGCCACGCGCAGACGGTTGCCCGGTGGCTCATTCATCTGACCGTAGACCATGGACACCTTGGACTCGCCCAGATTGTCACTGTTTACCACCCCCGACTCCATCATTTCATGGTAGAAGTCGTTGCCTTCCCGGGTCCGCTCGCCAACGCCGGCAAATACGGAAAGGCCACTATGTGCTTTGGCAATGTTGTTGATGAGTTCCATCATGTTCACTGTCTTGCCGACGCCGGCGCCACCGAACAGCCCGACTTTGCCGCCCTTGGCGAACGGGCAAACCAGATCGATCACTTTGATGCCGGTCTCCAGCAACTCCTGCGATGGGCTGAGCTCGTCATAGCTGGGCGCTTTGCGATGAATCGACGCATGCAACTTGCTGTCGACCGCGCCGCGCTCGTCGATCGGCGTGCCTAGCACATCCATGATGCGGCCAAGCGTCGCCTGACCCACCGGGACCATGATCGGGTTATTGGTGTTCGATACCATCAAGCCGCGGCGCAAGCCGTCGCTCGATCCGAGGGCAATCGTGCGCACGATACCGTCGCCGAGTTGCTGCTGTACCTCAAGCGTCAGTGCCGTCCCTTCAAGCTTGAGGGCGTCGTAGATCTTGGGCATGCGATCACGCGGAAACTCCACGTCGACGACCGCACCGATGCACTGTACGATCTTTCCCCGGGCACCGGCGTCCATAGTTGTGGTCTCTTGAGCCATGTTGTTTGCTCCAATAAATTTGAATCTTGAAAACTTGGGTAATTGCTTCGGTTAAGCGCCGATGGCCGCCGCGCCGGATACGATCTCGGAGAGTTCTTTGGTAATTGCGGCCTGGCGCGTCTTGTTGTAAACCAGTTTCAACTCGCCAATCACGTTGCCTGCGTTGTCGGTGGCCGCCTTCATGGCCACCATGCGCGCCGCATGCTCAGACGCCATGTTCTCGGCAACGGACTGGTAAACCAGAGCCTCGACGTAGCGAACCAGCAGATCGTCGATCACCGACTGCGCATCCGGCTCGTAAATGTAATCCCAGCTATGCCTGGCGCCTGACACCTTTTCGGCGGCTTGCGCTTCCGCCTGCATCCGGGCTGCCGATAGCGGAAGCAACTGCTCCAGCACCACTTCCTGCTTCATGGTGTTGATGAACTTCGTATACGAAAGGTACACCGCGTTGACCTCCCCCTGGGCATAGGCGTCGAGCAGCACCTTGACCGGGCCGATCAGCCGGTCAAGATGCGGCTTGTCTCCCAAATGGGTGACGTGCGAGACCACCTTTGCACCAATACGGTTGAGAAAGCCAAGTCCCTTGTTGCCGATCGCCACCGCCTGCACCGACACGCCCGCCGACTGAAGGTCACGCAATTTGTTCGTGACGCCGCGAAGTACGTTGGTGTTCAAACCGCCGCACAGCCCCTTGTCTGTGGTCACCACAATCATCCCGGCGACCTTGGCGTCGTTGGTTTTCATGAACGGGTGAACGTATTCCGGGTTGGCTTCGCCCATGTTGGCTGCAATGTTACGAACCTTTTCAGCATAGGGTCGCGCCGCACGCATGCGTTCCTGCGCTTTACGCATCTTGGAGACAGAAATCATCTCCATGGCTTTGGTGATCTTCTTCGTGCTTTCGAAGTTCTTGATCTTGCCGCGTATCTCTTTACCCGTTGCCATGACAGTCTCCCGGATCAGGCAAACGACTTCTTGAATGCAGCGATTGCGGCGTTCAATTCCGCTTCGGCATCCTTGTCCATTGCCTTGTCGGTCTCAAGCTTGGCCAGCAGGGCCGCACTCTTGTCTCTGAGATAGGCGTGCAAACCATGCTCGAAAGACAAGACCTTGCCAATATCAATGTCGTCAAGGTAGCCCTTGTTGACGGCAAACAGGGTCACCGCCATCAGTGAGATCGGCAGCGGACTGTATTGGGCCTGCTTGAGCAACTCTGTGACACGAGCGCCACGGTCGAGTTGCTTGCGCGTCGCTTCATCGAGGTCCGAGGCAAACTGTGCAAAGGCAGCAAGTTCGCGGTACTGCGCCAGGTCGGTTCGAATCCCCCCGGACTGGGTCTTGATCAGCTTCGTCTGGGCGGCCCCGCCGACACGCGAAACAGAAATACCGGCATTGATGGCCGGGCGGATACCGGCGTTGAACAAGGAGGTTTCCAGGAAAATCTGGCCATCGGTGATGGAGATTACGTTGGTGGGCACAAAGGCCGAAACGTCGCCCGCCTGGGTTTCAATGATCGGCAAAGCCGTCAACGAACCGGTCTTGCCCTTGACCGCGCCCTTGGTGAAATCCTCAACGTACTTCTCGTTGACGCGCGCCGCACGCTCCAACAGTCGGCTGTGCAGATAGAAGACGTCGCCGGGGTAGGCTTCGCGTCCCGGCGGACGACGCAGCAGCAATGAAACCTGACGGTAAGCGACCGCCTGCTTGCTCAGGTCATCGTAGACAATCATCGCGTCTTCGCCACGATCACGGAAGTATTCACCCATGGTGCAACCGGAGTAGGCGCTGACGTACTGCATGGCAGCCGACTCGGCAGCGGTGGCAGCGACGACAATGGTGTACGCCATCGCTCCGGCCTTCTCCAGGGCGCGCACAACGTTCTTGACGCTGGAAGCCTTTTGACCAATGGCGACGTAAACGCAGGTCATGTTCTGACCCTTCTGGTTGATGATGGCGTCAATCGCCACCGCCGTCTTGCCAGTCTGACGGTCGCCGATGATCAACTCGCGCTGGCCGCGGCCGACCGGGACCATCGAGTCGATCGACTTCAGACCAGTCTGCATCGGCTGGCTCACCGACTGACGCGCAATCACGCCCGGCGCGACCTTCTCGATCACGTCGGTCATCTTCGCGTTGATCGGCCCCTTGCCATCGATGGGCTGACCCAGCGCGTTGACCACGCGGCCCTTGAGCTCTGGACCTACCGGCACTTCCAGAATGCGCCCGGTGCATTTGACCGTATCGCCTTCCGAAATATGCTCATACTCACCCAGAATCACGGCACCGACCGAGTCGCGCTCGAGGTTGAGCGCCAGGCCATAAGTAGGCAAGCCGTCAGCGCCGGCCGGGAACTCAAGCATTTCGCCCTGCATCACATCGGACAGGCCGTGAATACGGCAAATACCGTCGGTGACGGAAACCACTGTGCCCTGATTGCGAATGTTGGCGCTGGCGCTCAGACCTTCAATACGACTCTTGATCAGTTCAGAAATCTCTGCGGGATTGAGTTGCATGACTCTTTCCTTCTTTCATTAATTGGACCCTGCAACCCGGGGCTCGCGCCTCAGGCCGTCAAAGCCACTTTCATTTGTTCCAGACGGGCCTTGACGGACGTGTCAAGGACCTCATCACCCACCACCACACGAATGCCGCCGATCAGTTCACTCTGCAACTCGACCGTCACATTGAGCTTGCGCGCAAAGCGCTTTTCAAGCGTCGCTGTCAAATCCGCAAGCGCCGCCCCATCAATCGCAAACGCGCTGAAAACCACGGCGTCTGAGGACCCGGCCCTGGCGTTCTTCATGACGCGAAACTGCCGGGCAATTTCCGGCAGCACGCTCAAGCGGCCGTTCTCGATCACCGTGCGCAAAAAATTCTTCGCCGGCTCCGGCAAAGCGACTTGCGCCACACCAACGACGAGGTCGAACACCTGCTCGGCGCCAACGTTGGGGTTGTCGGCGAACAACAACAGTTGCGGGTCCTGCGCAATCTCCTTGAGCGCCTCGACCCAGAGCGCCGCGCCGTCCAGGTCCGACACCGAAGCCTTGAACAGGGCTTCGGCATACGGGCGGGCAATGGTGGCAAGTTCAGCCATGATGGTCCTTTTACAGTTCAGCCTTCAGGCGGCCAAGCAAGTCGGCGTGAACCGACGCATTGACCTCCCTGCGCAGAATCTGCTCGGCGCCCTTGACCGCCAGCGCGGCCA
>JAKANU010000189.1 GCA_021812315.1 Pseudomonadota bacterium | reverse complement strand
ACGCACCTCCTTCACACCGGCCGTAAAGTAAGTCTGCAAGCCCAGCAGCTTGTAGGCTGCCACAATCAGGCGGTTCAGGCCGGGTTCGGCCTGCCCGATCTCGGCTAGAAACATCTTTTTGTCTTCGTCATCCATGTCGGCCATCTCGGCTTCGATCTTCGCGCAGATGACCACCACCGGAGCATGCTGCGCGCCGGCATAGGCGCTCAGGCGTTCAAGCAGGGGGTTGCCATCAAAGCCGTCCTCGGCGACGTTGGCGACAAACATCGCCGGTTTGGCGGTGATCAGAAAAAACTGTTTGAGCACGGCCAGTTCTTCCTTGGAAAAGGCCAAGGTGCGCACTGGCTGCGCTTCGTTGAGCACGCGCTGGCAGCGCTCGAGCACGCTGACCAGCCGGGCCGCTTCCTTGTCGCCGCCGGCCTTGGCCGCCTTCTGGTAACGCGCGAGCGCCTTGTCCACCGTCTGCAGGTCAGCCAGGCAAAGCTCGGTCTGGATCACTTCCATGTCGGAAACCGGATCGACCTTGCCCGCCACGTGCACCACGTTGTCGTCTTCAAAGCAGCGCACCACATTGACGATGGCGTCGGTCTCCCGGATGTGGGCCAGAAACTTGTTGCCCAGTCCCTCGCCGGTGCTGGCGCCAGCGACGAGTCCCGCAATGTCGACAAACTCGACGATCGCGCGCTGCACTTTTTGCGGCTTGACGATGGCCGACAACGCGTCAAGCCTTGCGTCGGGCACTTCGACGATGCCCACATTCGGTTCGATCGTGCAAAAGGGGTAGTTCTCGGCGGCAATGCCGGCCTTGGTCAGCGCGTTGAACAGGGTCGATTTGCCCACGTTGGGCAAGCCCACGATGCCACACTTCAAACTCATGCAATTTCCTAAGCAGTTGGGGAGAGACTCGGCGCGCCTGGCGTGATGTGCGGCTGGCGCCGCCCTCGGCGAATCGGTCAGGGATCAAGTGTATTCGATGCCTTCTACAATCGCCCGCATGACTCAGGCTCATGATGTTTGCATACGCGGCGGAGGCATCGTGGGCCGTGCGCTCGCGCTGTTGCTGGCACGTGAGCGGCTGCGCGTAGGGTGGGTGACTTCGCCTGCCCTGGCTCGGCCGTCGAGCGACCCCGATGTGCGGGCCTACGCCCTGAACGCGAAGTCAAAAGCCTTGCTGGAGTCGCTGCGCTGTTGGCCGGAGCCAGAGCAAGCGACCGACGTGCTGAAGATGCAGATCAAAGGCGACCGGGGCGGGGAAGTGAATTTTCGGGCCAGCGACCTGGACGTGCCCGCTCTGATGTGGATTGTCGATGTGCCATCACTCGAGGCCAGGCTGGCAACGGCGATCGGGTTTGAAGCCCGCATCGAGGTGCTCGATGGCCCCAGACCCGCAGCCCTGACGGTGGTCTGCGAGGGCAAGTCAAGCAGCACGCGCTCCGAGTTCGGGGTTGAGTTTGAGGTCAAGCCTTATCATCAAAGCGCCATTGCCGCGCGCCTGCGCTGCGAGCGGCCACATGATCAGTGCGCCTGCCAGTGGTTCTCGGGCGGTGAAATTCTGGCCTTCTTGCCGCTCGATGGTCCGCAGGGCAACTCGCTGGCCGTTGTCTGGTCGGTGGCCAGAGAACGCGTCGACGAGTTGCTGGTCATGGATGAGGCGGAATTTTGTCGATCCGTCGAGGCAGTGAGCGAGGGGCGTTTTGGTGCGCTGCGTCTGATCAGTGGACGCAGCGCCTGGCCTTTGCAAAGCGCCCATGCGCGACGCTGGAGTGGTTGCCACCGGGGTGAGTCCTGGGTGCTGGCGGGCGATGCGGCCCACAATGTTCATCCACTGGCCGGACAGGGCCTTAATCTTGGATTGGCTGATGTTGCCGCACTGTCTGCGACACTTGGCGGTCGCGAGTATTGGCGACCAGTGGGCGACCAGCGGCTGTTGCGACGCTACGAGCGCGAGCGCAAATTGCAGGTGTTGGCCATGGACCGCACCGTCGATGGCCTGCAGTCGCTGTTTGCCAGCGAAGCACCGCTCTGGCAGGCGGCGCGCAACTGGGGCATGAGAGGCTTTGATCGCAGCGCTGTGCTCAAGCACTGGATGGCGCGCCAGGCCATGGGTTCTTAACGTGGGAATGACACAATGAAGATCATACGACTGGCCCTGATGGCGACTGTGCTGGGCCTGGCCTTGGGCGTTGCGGCGCAAGAGGCGGTGATACGCAAGAATCTGACCGAGCGTATTCCGCAGTTGCAGAAGATCGACGAAGTCAACAAGAGCCCGATTGCTGGTTTATATGAAATTCGGGTCAACGGCACAGAGATCTATTACACGGACGCCGACGGAAATTATCTGGTTCAGGGAAGTCTGATAGACACCAAACTGCGCCGCAACATCACGGAGGAGCGCGTAGAGAAACTGTTGGCCATCAGCTTTGAGTCGCTGCCGTTCAAGGACGCGTTCACGATTGTGCGTGGCACCGGCAAACGCAAGCTGGCTGTGTTTGAGGACCCGAACTGTGGCTATTGCAAGCGCTTCGAGCGCGATCTGCAGAAGATCGACAACATCACCATTCAGCTTTTCCTGTATCCGATTCTTGGCCCCGACTCGAAGGAGAAGTCAAGAAATATCTGGTGTGCCAAGGACAAGGGCAAGGTCTGGCAGGACTGGATGGTGCGCGATCAATTGCCCAAGGCGGCCAACTGCGATGCTGCGGCACTTGAGCGCAACGTCGAGATTGGGCACAAGTACAAGATCAGCGGAACGCCGACCCTGATTCTTGGCGATGGCAGCAGGGTTCCCGGCGCGATTGCCGCGGCGGACCTTGAAAAGCGTCTGGGCGAAGTCAAGAACTGATGGTCCAGCCCGTCGTGCGTTTCCAGGTCCGGATGCAGGACCGTCAGGCGCATCTGTTTTCTCTGACACTGACGGTTTCGCAACCCGCAGCGGATCAGGTGGTGAGCCTTCCGGTGTGGATTCCGGGCAGCTATCTGGTGCGCGAATTCTCGCGCAACCTGCAACGCCTGCGCGCCCATCAGGGCGCAAGGCCGGTGGCGGTTCGGCAGCTTGACAAGTGCACCTGGCAGTTGCGTTGTGCCGCCGAAGAGGCGCTTGAACTCGAGTACGAGATCTATGCATTTGACAACTCCGTGCGCAGTGCATGGCTTGACTCAGACCGCGGATTCTTCAATGGCACGAGCTTGTTCCTCAAGGTGCATGGGCAGGAGCAGTTCAGGCATGAACTCGACCTGCTTGGTGACGACGAATTGGCGCACTGGCAGGTCGCCACAGGGCTCAGCCCCAAGAAAGTCGACAAGCGCGGCTTCGGAACCTATCGGGCGGACGATTACGACGAATTGGTCGATGCCCCGGTCGAGCTTGGCGCGTTCTGGAGCCGATCGTTTGTCGCCTGTGGCGTGTCACATCGCCTGGTTGTGGCTGGGGCCGCGCCGAGCTTTGAAGGACGCAGGTTGCTGGCCGATGTGCAGAAAATCTGCGAGACCGAAATTCGCTTCTGGCATGGTGCGAAGTCAGGCACGCGTTTGACCAGCAAACCGGCGCATCGGAATTATGTTTTCCTGCTCAATGCCGTTGATGCGGGCTACGGCGGGCTCGAGCATCGCAACTCGACGGCGCTGATCTGCAGCCGCAAAGACTTGCCTCGCGCCGGCAGGCGGGGCTCGCGAGCCAGCGCCACGTCGGGTGGAGCGGCACCAGTCGAGCAGGACACGGGATACGGCACTTTGCTCGGCTTGATCAGCCACGAATATTTCCATACCTGGAATGTAAAGCGCTTGCGCCCGGCTGAGTTTGCCCGGTATCACTATGCGCATGAAAACTACACACAGCTGCTTTGGTTTTTTGAGGGCTTTACCAGTTATTACGACGACCTGTTGTTGCGTCGTTGCGGACTGATCGATGACGCCGGCTATCTGGCGCTTCTGGCCAAGACCATCAACCAGGTCAGGCAGACACCAGGGCGTCAGCTCCAGAGCGTGGCGCAGGCAAGTCTGGATGCCTGGGTCAAATATTACCGACCGGACGAAAACACGCCGAATGCCACGGTCAGCTATTACGCCAAGGGCTCGCTGGTGGCGCTGTGTCTTGACCTCACCCTGCGTCAGGAGGGTAAGACCAACCTGGACGAAGTGATGCGTTTGCTTTGGCGGCGCTGTGCTGGCGGGCCGATGAGCGAAGACGATTTGCACGGTGCGTTGACCGAACTCTCCGGCCGATCCTTTGCCTCCGAGCTCAAGCGATGGGTACACGGCACCACCGAACTCCCGCTCAAGACACTGCTACAGGCGCAGGGCATTGCCGTAGGCGAGGAATCGGCCCCGCTGGCGCAACGCCTGGGACTGCGACTCACGGACGACTCAGGGATTCGCGTCAAGTCGGTATTGCGCGGCAGTGCTGCGGAGCGCGCGGGCTTCGCCAGCGGTGATGAGTGGCTTGCTGTCGAGGTGGGCAACACTAAGTCAGCTTCCCAGTGGCGCTTGAGCGGACTCGATGATCTGGCGCTGTACGCGGGCGATTCGGCCAGGGTCGGCGCGCTGATCGCACGCGACAGGCGGATTCTCAAACTGACCCTGAGCCTGCCGGGTTCGGGAGCCACATGGCGTTTGAGTGTCAGCGAGCCGGCGCAGGCCGCTGGCTGGCTGGCATTCGGTATAGTGACCCCTTGACCTTAGCGCAAGCCATCTGGAGACAGCGATGAACTATGAATTGATCAACGTGCGTACTGAAGCACAAAGGGTGGGTGTTATCAGCCTGAATCGTCCCAAGCAACTCAATGCGCTCAACGACCCTTTGATGACCGAACTCGGGCACGCGCTCAAGACCTTCGATGCTGATGCGTCGATTGGCTGCATGATCATCACCGGCAGCGAAAAGGCTTTTGCGGCAGGTGCGGATATTGGCGCCATGGCCAGTTACTCCTTTGCCGACGTCTACAAAGGCGACTACATCACACGCAACTGGGAGCAGATTCGCGGCGTGCGCAAGCCGGTGATTGCTGCAGTGAGCGGGTTTGCGCTGGGCGGCGGCTGTGAGCTGGCGATGATGTGCGACTTCATCATTGCAGCCGAGAACGCGCGTTTTGGGCAACCCGAAATCAAGCTCGGCATCATTCCCGGGGCTGGTGGTACTCAGCGGCTCCCGCGTGCGGTGGGCAAAGCTAAGGCGATGGACATGGCGCTGACCGGCCGCATGATGGACGCCCAGGAAGCCGAGCGCGCGGGATTGGTCAGTCGCGTGGTGCCATTGGACAAGTTGATGGATGAGGCCTTGGCTGCCGCCCTCGCCATTTGCGACTATTCACAGATCGCCACGATGGCCGCCAAGGAGTCGGTCAACCGCGCATTTGAGGCGAGCCTGAGCGACGGCGTCATGTTCGAGCGGCGCCTATTTCATGCCCTTTTTGCGACGGCTGATCAAAAGGAGGGCATGGACGCGTTCGTCAACAAACGCAAGGCCAATTTCGGTCATCGTTAGGTTACTGCGACAGCGTCGTCCACGGGCACCAAACTGTACCTTCTGGGTATAATCTTTCGCTTCGGCGCTTTAGCTCAGTTGGTTAGAGCGATGGAATCATAATCCACAGGTCCGCGGTTCGAGTCCGTGAAGCGCCACCAGTC
>JAKANU010000188.1 GCA_021812315.1 Pseudomonadota bacterium | reverse complement strand
ATCGTCGTGGCGATCATCGGTATTCTGGCCGCCGTGGCCTTGCCCGCCTATCAGGACTACACGGCTCGCGCCAAAATGTCCGAGGCAATTCTGGCTGCCTCGTCCTGCCGCACCAGCATCACTGAGACCATTCAGTCCGCATCCTCGGGCGCAACCATCGCCGCCAATGGCTGGGGCTGTGAAGTCAGCGGCACCTCCGGCACCAAATACGTCGCATCAGTCGCAACTGCCGCTAACAATCCCGGCGTAGCCGGTGGTGCCATGATCACCGTGACTTCACAAAACATTGCCACGGGGGCCAACGGCACGGTGTTCCTTGCGCCGTGTTCAACAGCTGCGACAACTTTCGCCGCCTGCCTGCAACCGGCATTGGGCAGCTCGGTGAATTCGTGGGTTTGCGGTCCGGGCACCGTGCTGGCCAAGTTCCTGCCGGGCTCTTGCCGAACGATTTGAGAGTGCACCTTAACCAGAAGGCGGCCGGTTGGCCGCTTTTTTTTGCCAAGAACTCCCGACATGGGGAGCGAGGCTGACAAGATCGGGCCCGTCATCAAGACCATAAAGGCATTGGCATACAAAATGCTAAATTCCAACTCTCGCTTTATGGTCTTAATCTTTTCATTGGAGGTCTCATGACTAATCGTGTTAGGCAAGCCGGCTTTACCCTTATCGAGTTGATGATCGTCGTGGCGATCATCGGCATTCTGGCCGCCGTGGCTTTGCCCGCCTATCAGGACTACACGGCTCGCGCCAAAATGTCCGAGGCCCTCTTGGCGGCCTCAGGCTGTCGCACCAGCATCACCGCGACCATCCAATCGTCCAATTCGGGCACGGCCATTGCGGCTGACGCCTGGGGCTGTGAAGTGAGCGGAGCGTCCGGGACCAAGTATGTCTCTCGGGTTGCCACCGCCGCGTCCAATCCCGGTGTTGCTGGCGGCGCGATGATTACCGTCACGACGCAGGGAATAGCGACCGGTGCCAACGGTACCGTCAAGCTCGCACCGTGCTCGACGGCCGCGACGACCTTTGCAACCTGCCTGCAGCCGGCCATGGCAACATCGGTCAATTCCTGGATTTGCGGCCCGGGTACCGTGCTGGCCAAATACTTGCCCGGCTCGTGCCGCGCAACCTGATCCTGCCCTGATCATGAGAGCGGCCCGAAGGGCCGCTTTTTTTCCGTGCCTCTTCCACGCGCTCACTTCCTCGGGCTGTTCTTCTTCACGCTTGCCTGGCTCGCCTACGACCACTATCGGCCGTGGGTAAATTTCCATTCGGAACTGCTGGCATTCGTGGGACTTCTTGGATTGGCAATCGGGGTTCTTCGAAGGCCGGGGGCAGTGCTTGCGTCACCACGCGCCAGCCTCGGGATTGCAATCTTGGCGCTGGTGCCGTGGCTGCAATATGCGACGGGCATCAGCCTGTTCGCTGGCGACGCACTGATCTGCTCAATGTATCTGTTGGGCCTGTCGGTTGCCGTATTTGTAGGATATTCACTGGGCTTGGCATCGGCTGATCCGGCGCTGCCCGGACTTGACACATGGATGCATGCCCTGTGGATCGCGGCCTTGGCCTCGGCAGCCATCGGCCTGGCGCAGTGGTTCGACGTGCAGGGGCCAATTGGCATGTACGTGGTTCAAACCGACTTCGGGGACCGCGCCATGGGAAACCTCGGTCAGCCGAACCAGTTGGCGACCCTGCTCCTGATCGGCATCGCTGCGTTCGCCTACAGTCACGAACGTGGCAGCATCGGACGCCTGCCTTTCATTCTGGGTCTTGGTTTCCTCACCGCCGTACTGGTTCTGACCCGATCCCGAACCGGCATGCTCTCGGTCCTGGTCCTGACGACATTCCTGCTCTGGAAACGACGGACTCATACGATTGGCTTTTCGGCAAGCGCCATCCTTGCCTGGGCAGTCTGCTTCATCATCGGAACACTGAGCCTGCCCTGGGTAAGCGATGCCTTGCTGCTCGGTGATATTCGAGCGCTCAGTTCGTCTGAGGCCATCAGCCAGCGTTGGCGTATCTGGCAGCAGGTCGGCTATGCCGTGCTGCAATCGCCATGGTTCGGCTACGGCTGGAATCAAACGCCGACCGCGCATGCGGTCGGTGCCGTGGCTTTTCCTGGCGACTTTACTTACACGAACGCGCATGACTTCGTATTGGACATGCTGGCGTGGAACGGAATGCCCTTGGGCCTGTTGATCAGCGCAACCGTCCTATTTTGGTTTGTCAGCAGGCTGCGCGCGTGCGCCCAGCCGGCCGCGATTTACGCGCTGGCAGGTTTGCTGGCGCTGGCTGTTCACAGCCTGCTCGAGTATCCGTACGCCTATGCCTATTTCCTGCTCAGCGCGGGGATATTGGTGGGCACGGTTGAGGCCGCCACACGCCCCGGGCGAACGATAGCTCTGAAAGCGCGCTGGGCCTGGGCACTGGTGGCGCTGTGGATACCCACGGGCGCGTACCTTTGCTATGAGTATTTTCTGGTCGAAGAGGATTTCCGAGTCGTCCGTTTCGAGAATCTTCGCGTCGGAAGAACACCTCCAGGCTACGAAGTCCCGCGCATATGGATGCTGTCACAAATGGCCTCCATGCTCAAAGCCGCCAGACAAACCACCGAGCCTGGCATGAACGCAGCCGACATAGATAACATGCGCAAGGCGTCCATGCGCTTTGCCTTTGGGACGCTGCACTTGCGCTATACGCTGGCGCTGGCACTCAACGGCGATCTGGCAGGTGCCAAACACCAACTCGTGATCATCCGCAGCATGTACGGCGAGTATTACTACGGCGCCTGTATTGCCGAGTTGCGTCGTCTGGAAAACGAAAAGTATCCGCAGCTCGCCGCCTTGCTGGCACTCTGACGAGCCGGTCCCGACAAGGCGTATCCCAGGTGCCCGACTACCGCGCCCGCAAAGCGGCATCGCGCATCAAGGCCTCAACCTCCGCCACGGCCACGGGAACCCCGCGGCTGATTAGCTCGCAGCCTGCGGCTGTAACAACCGCATCGTCCTCAATGCGGATGCCGATGTTGTGAAACTGCTCGGGCACGCCCTGGGCCGCGCGCACGTACAGGCCGGGCTCGATGGTCAGCACCATGCCGGGTTGCAAAATGCGCGCCGGACGGTCCTTGATGGTTTCGCCGCTAAGCGGGTCCTTGCGCTCGTGCACGGTACCGATCTCACCA
Source organism: Pseudomonadota bacterium (assembly GCA_021812315.1). Lineage (GTDB taxonomy): Bacteria > Pseudomonadota > Gammaproteobacteria > Burkholderiales > Burkholderiaceae_C > Rhodoferax. Next base: position 2,453 of record JAKANU010000188.1, on the reverse strand, counting down.
GGTTCCAGATAAGCGCCGCAGTCGTGCACATCCATGCCAAGCCAGTGGCCCGTGCGGTGCATGTAGAACTGGAAATAGGCACGTTTTTCAATCACGTCATCGAGCGTACCGACCTTGTTCTGATCCAGCAGGCCCAGATCGAGCATTCCTTGCGCCAGCACCCTTACGGTGGCATCGTGCGGCTCGGTGAAACGCGCTCCCGAGTTGGTGACGGCAATGGCCGCCTCCTGACTGGCCAGCACAAGTTCATACAGTGCACGCTGCGGGCCGCTGAACCTGCCGTTGGCCGGGAAGGTGCGCGTGATGTCGCTGGCGTAGCCATCGAGCTCGCAGCCAGCGTCGATCAAGACCAGCTCGCCCGATCGGACCAACCCGTTGTCGGCGCGGTAATGCAGCACACAGGCGTTGGCGCCCGCGGCCACAATCGAACCGTAGGCCGGCGCCTGCGAGCCGTGGCAGCGAAACTCGTGCAGCAACTCGGCATCGAGATGGTATTCGCGCACTTCCTGCCCCGCCCGGAGCATGCGCGCACTGGTTTGCATGGCGCGCACATGCGCACCGGCACTGATGGCCGCAGCGCGACGCATCGTCGCAAGTTCGCCGCTGTCCTTGAACAGGCGCATCTCGTCAAGCACGCGGCAAAGGTCACCTTGCTGCTCGGGCACCAGAGCACCGTAGCGCACTCGCGCGCGCAGGCTTGAGAGCCAGCCACCAATCTGTGTTTCCAGCCCCGGATGGGTGGCAAATGGATACCACACCGTCTTGCGTCCATCGAGCAGCGCCGGCATTCGCGTCTCCAGTTCCGCTATCGAAAACGCAGCATTCAACGCAAGCTGTTCGGGCGCTGCAGAAGGTCCAAGCCTGAAACCATCCCAGATTTCCCGCTCCGTGTCCTTCGGTTGACAAAACAGGATGGTCTCGCCCTCGCCGGTAATGACCAGCCAGGCGTTGGGTTCGGCAAAGCCGCTCAGGTAGTAGAAGTAACTGTCGTGGCGATACAGAAAATCAGAATCCCGGTTGCGCCGCTTCTCCGATGCGGTGGGCACGATGGCAATGCCGTCAGGACCGATCAGCCTGGCCAATTCGGCGCGGCGCCGGACGTAAACAGTGCTGGTGGATTCGTTCATGTTCTCACTCCGTTGATTAGTTGCAGTCGTTCAGGCGATCCGACGTCGACCCACAGCCGGTGATATACCTCGGCGCTGACGCCACCCGTCTGCATGGCCTTGCGCAACAGCGGCGCCAGCGCGGCCTTGACGCCATGCGGATTGCCGCAGGCAATATCACACCAGGGCGGCTCAAACAGTTGCCGGCGGTACAGGCCGATGGTCGAATAGGTGTAGCGCGGCCTTGAGTCGTGCGCCGCCGGATCGATCGCCAGCCCCACGCCATCGGCATCCTCGCCCTCCGGCACCAGAGCAAAATCACCGCTCGGGTTGTGCGCCGGGTTCGGCACCAGCCACAAGTGGGCGAGCTTGTCGCTGGCGGCGAATCTCTCAAGCGCCGACGGAGCAAACTCAAAATCAGGTGCGAAGACGTCACCGGCGCAGAGCCAGAACACCTCGGCCTGCGGCCCCCTGGTATCCGGGGGACAAAGCAGCGGCAACGCTCGCACAATGCCGCCTGCGGTCTCCAGCGCCGCGCCAAAATCGCGCCCCTCGCACGAGTAGAAGATCGGAATTTGCTCTTGTTTTGATAGCTTCTTACGCCCGTCGGACGGGCTGTTCAAGGCAATATGACTTCCGAAGTACGCTGTGATCCGGGACTCAAGCCAGGCCGTGTTGATGACAATGCGCGACACCCCGGCGCGCGCCAACGCTTCAAGTGACCACTGCATCAAGGGTTTGCCGCGCACCAGCAGCAGCGGCTTGGGCGTGGTGTCGGTCAGCGGTCGCATGCGCTCGCCACGGCCAGCGGCCAGAACCATCGCGGCAACACCGGCACCAGGCATCCGTCGGCCCTCTAGCGGATCCCGACCGAGACTTTGCCGAACACATCCTTGGCCTCGCGCGGCAGACAGCGCCAGTACGCCGGATGCGCCTGGACTGCGCCACCAAGCTCGGCTGCAGCCTGCCACGGCCAGCGCGGCTGGTACATGAAGGTGCGCGCCATTCCGATCAGATCGGCGTCGCCCGATTGCAGTATCTCCTCGGCCTGACGTGCCTGGGTGATCAAGCCCACCGCCGTCGTCACCATCGCGCTTGCCTGACGGATCTGGCGGGCAAACGGCACCTGATAGCCCGGAGCCAGCACAATCTTCTGCGCCGGTGATACACCCGCCGACGAAACGTGGATGAAGTCACATCCATTGGCCTTGAGTCGCTTGGCCAAGGCCGCACTCTGTTCCACATCCCAGCCGCCCTCGACCCAGTCAGTGGCCGAAATGCGCAGACCCAGCACACCCTCAAAAGCCTGGCGCACCGCCGAAAACACCTCCAGCGGAAAGCGGATCC
>JAKANU010000187.1 GCA_021812315.1 Pseudomonadota bacterium | reverse complement strand
TGGCGACTGGCGTGCAATCTGCAGGCGACTTGCCCTTGCGCGCCACGCTGGTCTCAAGCAAGCAAGAGAAGCCAAAAGGCGGCATGTACTTGCGCAGCAAAGGGCTACAGCAATATTTGCAAGGTCAGTGTCCGGCCCAGACCGATAGCGTGGAAAGCCGGCACATCTACCAGCGCGACCCCCGACTGGGCATCGGGTTGAACACTGATGCCCGCACAACAGAAGAGGGGCAGATTTACACGACAGAAGGTTTTGCTTTCAGCCCCAAGGAAGACAAGACCACAGCCACCTTTGTCAGCACCGGCTTTTTAGTCGGCATTCGAGGCGCGACCGATTTAATCCCCGATGAAGGTGTGCTGCGCCTGGGCGGTGATGGCCGCAGCGCGCATTACCGCAAGGTGTCTTTCAACGCACCCACGGTGGCCAATATTCCTGGCCCTACGGCACGCTTTCGCCTGTTGTTGCAAACTCCGGCACTGTTCACGCAAGGCTGGTTGCCTGAGGGCGTGACCGAGCAAGACGGAATTTACCGCTTGCAAGGCGACGGCTTCAAAGCCCGACTCGCTTGCGCCACATTGGGTCGCCGTGAAACGGTAAGCGGCTGGGACCTGTATCAGTGGAAACCGAAACCCGCCCAAGCCGCCGTACCTGCTGGCAGCGTCTATTGGTTTGATGAGTTCGTTGGTGACGCCGACAAGCTTGCCGCGTGGGTTGCCAGAGGGCTTTGGCCTGATCATCTGGACTCATTGCAACAAGCAAGGCGCGCCGAAGGCTACAACCGCGCCCTGCTGGGTGCCTGGATCTGATTTCTTTGCTGTCACGTTAATTTGAGGAACTCCCATGTTTGAAGCATCCCAACTCGTTTTTTACTACGCCGTCAGCCCCGTCCACATGGGCGCGGGCAGCGCCATTGGTGCGATTGACAGCCCGATCCAGCGTGAGGTGCACACCAAGCACCCTATGTTTGCGGGCAGTGGCCTCAAAGGCGCACTGCGCCACCACTTCAACCGCGCCTGGCCACGTACAGAGGGCGATGACCGCAAGCCCAATAGCCTGATCAACCGCATCTTTGGCCCGGATACCGGCGCCTCTGACTTTGCCGGTGCCCTGTCTTTAAGCGATGCCCAACTGGTGGCCCTGCCGGTGCGCTCGCTCAAAGGCGGCTTTGCCTATGTCACCAGCCCACTGGCACTGGCACGCTTGCAGCGGTTGGCCGTGCAGGCTGGTCTGCCCGTAGATTGGGTCGTGCCCAGCGTGGCTGAAAACAAGGCGCTGACGGCCAGTCCAAGCCTGTTACAAGGCAAGCAATTGATTCTGGAAGCATTTGAGTTCCCGTCCGAGGTGACTAAGCCGCTCCAAGCCATTGCGCAATGGATCGCCACCCACGCGCTGCCAGGCCCCGCCAACAGCTTCTTTGCCAGCAAGTTCAAAACCGACCTGGTGCTACTGCACGACACCGACTTTGCCCACTTTGCCCGCCACGCCATGGTGGTGGAGCCGCATGTGCGTATCAACGACGAATCCGGCACTGCGGACGACGGTGGCTTGTTCTATGTGGAAAACCTGCCGCCGGAAACCCTGATGGTGGGCCTGGTGCAAGCCAGCATTGAACGCTTCAAAAAGGGTAGCCGCAACCTGGAATCTGCTGCATTGCTGAACGCGCCAGAAGTGCTGGCCCAGGTATTTGTCGGACAAGGCAGCGCACTAACCGGCATCGACGGCAAGCTGCTGCAAATTGGCGGCGACGCCACCACCGGGCGCGGATTGGTGCTGGTTCAAACTGCACAGCGTTGAAGGAAACTGACATGAGCCAAACACTTGATCAACAGCGCGCCACGCTCGCCTGGCAATACGCCACCGCCGGCATGGCCCAGCACGGCAAGGACTACAAAGGCCTGGCCAAAGGCGCGCCCGCACTCATCATGAACAGCGGGCTGATGCCAACGTTGGCGTTTTACAGCGGCAAAGGCAACGCTGCCCGGTGTCTGCTTGACGACCTGATTCGCGGGTTGTCACAGCGACTGGCGGGACACGAGCTCAAAGCCGGGCAAGGCGGTCCGTTGTTTCCAAAATTCATGGAAATGCTGCAAAAGGGTGATTCACGCGACTATTTGCGTTACACGGACGAGGCGCTCGAGTTGCTCAAGTGGATTCGGCAGTTTGTCGACGCGGTAGAAGCGAAAGAGGCCTGATCATGGCACTTGCACAACGCATCGCGGCCATCCCCAGCTACATCCCAAAAGACTTAAAAGATGCAGCACCGGGCCACCGTTTTAATCTCTATCTTCAGCATTGGCAGGGCGAGACCGGTAACATATTCGAGCCCTATAAGAAATCACATCCCGTAGGCAAGGAAGAACGTGCAACGTTCGACCGGGAATGCGCAGGGGTGCTCAAGGACTTGTGCCCGTTGTCACCAGCGAGGCTGGAGGTTTTGAAAGGCATCCGCACCCGCCAGCAAACCCTGATTAACCATTACGGCAGCAGCGGCTACCGCATCAGCGCCACCTCCACCGCCCCCTTCGCCACCGGCCTGGGTAACGAACACCCGATTGAAAACGGCTTTGCCTTTCTCACGCCCTACGGCCTGCCGTATCTGGCGGGTACCGGTGTCAAGGGCATCCTGCGCCGGGCGATGCAGGAACTCCGCAATGACGAAGTAGAAGGTTTCACCGACGACGCAATCAACGCCTTATTGGGCCCAGAAAAAATCGACAAACCAGAAGATGCCCAGCGCGGTGCCCTCGACTTCTGGGACGTATTCCCCAACCCGGCTGCCGGCAAGCTGGTGGTTGAAATCATGACGCCACATTTTGGTAACTATTACGACCCAAAAAAGGGCGAGGCACCGCACGACGCCGGCGCGCCAGTACCGGTCAGCTTCCTGGCCGTGCCCGCCAGATCCCAGTTTGACTTCCACGTGGTTTGCCAACCAACCCGCTTGCCAGAGGCACTGCAAAACCAGTGGCGCGCGCTGCTCGACCGCGCCTTCCGTCACGCCTTTGAATGGGTTGGCTTTGGTGCCAAAACCTCGGTCGGCTATGGGGCGATGCTGGCTGCTTCCATGTCGGCAAGCTCAGCAAGTCCAAGTAGCTCAAACGGCACCCTCAATTCACAAGGTATCGCACCGAACATCACCACCGCAACTGAAACCTGGCCTGCGGCGCGCATCAAGTTCAACCGTGCCAACGGGACGCTCACAGCCGAGAACGACGGCGCCCAAGCCCACGCCATTACGCCGCAAGGCGAAGCGCGATTGAATGCGTTGCCACCCGCGATTCAATCAAAAATTCGGCGCAATGAGTTCGTCAAACTACAAGCCACGGTAGCCCGAAACATACTCATCAAACTCGAACCATGAGCCAGCTCGAAAAACTTCTGCTACGCCTGCTGCGCGGCACATCCGATGCCAGCATAGGATTTGATGAACTGTGCAGTCTCTTGACCCACCTGGGCTTTGAAGTTCGCATCCGAGGCAGCCACCACATGTTCAACAAGCCTGGCGTGGCAGAGCTAATCAACCTGCAACGCGATGGTGCCAACGCTAAGCCCTATCAAGTCAAACAAGTTAGAACTATCATCGTCAAATACAAGCTAGAGGAATGAGCCATGGACCGCTTTGAGATCATCATTTTCTGGAGCAATGACGACCAGACCTACGTCGCCGATGTGCCGGAATTACCCGGCTGCATGGCACACGGCGATACGCATGAGGCCGCCCTGGCCGCAGTGAAGGAAGCAATCGCACTATGGCTGGAGACCGCCCAGGCCACCGGCCGCGCGATTCCGCAGGCGCGTGGCGAACGGCTACTTTTTGCGTGAGGGAGTGATTGCACCAATTCGTGCCACGCCCTTGCGCTTCGCGAGCAATGGTGATAACGCTGCCGACATTGCTGCATGACCACATACTTCATTTCCCGCCACCCCGGCGCCGTCGAATGGGCGACACGGCAGCATTTGCACGTTGACCACGTCCTGCCACACCTTCACCCGGCGCAGGTGCAACCCGGTGACACTGTCATCGGCAGCTTGCCCGTCAATCTGGCCGCTCAGGTGTGTGCCAAGGGTGCCGCATACTGGCATTTGAGCGTGGAGCTACCAGCCGAACTGCGCGGGCGTGAGCTGTCGGCGGACGATCTGGAGCAGTTGGGTGCGCGTTTGCAGCCGTTTGACGTCATGCCCCTGACGCTACGCGAGTCGGAGTTGCGGCAAGCACAAGCCATGGTGGCCCGCTTCGTGCTGCCGGGCGTCAGCCTGGCGGATGAGTTGATTGCCGACCGGCGCACCGAGAACGCGCGTGATGAACTGGAGTAACTCTATGACCACCCTGCATCTTTGCATCGCCACTGGCCAAAACGCCGCCAACCTCATCCCGCTGAAACAATTGCAGGCACAAGAGGTGTGGATTCTGGAAACACCGCCCATGAAAGCGCAACGCAGCGGCGCAGACCTGAAGCAGGCGTTGGGGCCCTATGTGCCAACCGTCAGGTGCTTGGCCTTTGACGACAGCACGCCGCAGTCTATTTGCACAGCAGCGGCCAAACTAGCCAACGACTCTCTGGACGGCCGCGACGTGGTGTTTCACATCACCGGCGGCACCAAGCTGATGGTGCTGGCCATCCATCAGGAGCTGACCTTGCTCAACAGCGGCACCGGTAGCTATCGCACCTTGTACGCCGACACACAAAAGCAAACCATTGACTGGATGGATGCCAAGCCCACGCAAGAGCCGATGAAAGACGTGCTGACCCTGCAGGACTTGCTGCTGCTGCGCGGATACCGCACCGCCAATGACACGCGTCCCGCAAAAGACCAGCAGCTTGCGGCCGCACGTACCACCGTGTCACGCCACATGGGCGAGCAGGCACATAGCTTGCGAGGATTTTTCAGCACCTTGGCGTACAACGCATCGTTGGCCAGCGATGGCAACTGCATGACGCAGCAATTTGACTATCCGCCCGGTGGGCCGGCTGCCAAACTGCTCACTCTGGCGGTCAAGAACAACTTGCTCAAGTGGACTGCGGGCTACTGTGAAGTTACTTTTGCCAATCGTGACAGCGCGCGATTTTTCGCTGGTGGCTGGACTGAGGAATACGTGTTCCTGAAGATGACCGGATTCTTGAAACCAGGCCAATACGCGCTGAATGCCAAGGTCATCCAAAACCGGACGAAAACCGAAAATGAGATTGACGCCATTGCAGTGAAAAGCAACCGTGCATTGCTGGTGGAATGCAAGTCCGGCAAGCAGGTCAAGGCACAGGAAGCTATCTACAAACTCGGCCAAGTGGTGCATCAAGTGGGTGGTTTGATGGCCAAGGGCCTGTACGTCAGCGCGCAGCAAGTCAACGAGTCAGACCGCAACCGCGCCAAGGAGTACGGCATAGACATTCTCGCCGGCGAAGAACTGCAAAACGTCAACCAGTACCTGCGCGACTGGGCCAAATCGTAATAGCGTCGTCGCATGATTTCTGAAGCTCCACTCCCCCTCGCCCGCTACCGCTTCACCGCGATCGTGCAGCAGCCGCTGGCCCTGCCCGAGTACGCTGGTTCGCTCTTGCGCGGGCAGTTCGGTGCGGCTTTGCGCAATGTGGCTTGCATGACGCGCCAGCCAACGTGCCCGGGCTGTCCGCTGTTGCAAACCTGCCCGTACACCCGCATTTTTGAGGCGCCCGCGCCGCCCAAAG
>JAKANU010000186.1 GCA_021812315.1 Pseudomonadota bacterium | reverse complement strand
ATCCATCCGGCGCTCGCTGGCAGCGCTGCGCGCCGCCAGCAGCATGTTCTCGCGCACCGTCAGGTCGGAGAAGATGCCCATGTTTTCCGGCACGTAGGCGATGTTCTTCTCGGCGATCTGCGGCGTAGAGAGCCGCGTGATGTCCTCGCCGGCGAAGCTCAGGCGGCCGCCGGAGGCACGCCACAAACCCATGATGGTGCGCAGCGTGGTGGTCTTGCCGGCACCATTGCGCCCGAGCAACAGCGTCACCTGTCCTCGGGGCACTGCCAGGTCGACACCCTGCAGGATGTGGTAGGCGCCGATATGCGTATGCACGCCCTGCAACCGCAACAGGACTTCACTCATACGCCGCCCTCCGCGCTCACGCCCAGATACGCCCGCTGGACCACCGGGGAGGCGATGACCTCGGCCGGCTCACCGTCGGCCACCAGCTCGCCGTTGTGCAGCACGATGATGCGGTCGGCGAGTTCGCGCACCACGTCCATCTTGTGTTCCACCAGCAAAATCGTCTTGCTCGGGTCGTTCTTCAGCGCCCGGATCAGGTTCAGGATCACCGGCGCCTCATCCACGCCCATGCCCGCGGTTGGTTCATCAAACATGAACACGCTCGACTCGAGCGCCATCAACAGCGCCACCTCGAGCTTGCGCTGGTCACCGTGCGGCAGGCTGGCGACCAGGGCGTCGGCCTGCTCCTGCATCGCCACTGCGCACAGGATCTCATCACTGCGCCGCAGCAGCGACTTGTGGTCGCTCCAGACGCTCCACAGATTGAAGCCGCGGCGGTGCGCGCCGGCGTGTGCGGCCTGCACCGCGAGTCGCACGTTCTCCAGAACCGACAGCCTGGGAAATAGATTCGTGAGCTGAAACGCCCGCCCCAGTCCGGCGCGGGTGCGCGCCGACACCCCCAGGCGCGAGATGTCACGCCCCTCGAGCCACACCGAGCCGGCGTTGGCCTTGATCTGGCCCGAGATCAGGTTGAAATACGTCGTCTTTCCGGCACCGTTGGGACCGACGATGGCCGTCAGCGTACCCGGCGCGAACGCGCAACTGATCGCGTTCACCGCCACGTGGCCGCCAAAGCGGATCGTCAGGTCTCTGGTTTCAAGCACGCCCTGGGCTAGCGCTTGTTGCGGATCGGAATCTGCATCTCCTCGGCCTTGATCTCGCGCACCAGTTCCGGTACGCCCCAGGCAAACGCCGGATCGACCTTGATTCTGAAGTGATACATGCTCTGCATCGCCTGATGGTCTTCCTTGCGGAAGGTCATCTTGCCCTTGGGGGTCTCAAAGCTCATGCCTTCCATGGCCGGGATCAGCTTGCCCGCACTGGCATCACCACCGGTTTTCTTCAACGCAGTGACCACGGCCATGGCCGCAGAAAAGCCGCCGGCGGTGAAGAAATCCGGCGGTGCCTTGAACTCGCTGTAGTGCTGCGCCACCATGGCGTCATTGACCGGGTTCTTCGGCAGGCCGAAGTAGTAATACGTGGAGCCTTCCATGCCGGGGAAGTTCTTGTACGCCACCATCGCCGGCAGGATGTTGCCGCCAGTGGCAATCTCGATACCGTAGCGCTTCAGATCCAGGTCGGCGATCTTGAACGGGTTGCCGCCGCCACCGGCCCAGATGATCCAGATCACCTTGCGCCCCGGCTTGTCCTTGAGCGCATCGATCAGGCGCTGCGCGCCGGCGGTGAAGTCGGTCGTGGTGGTCGGCAGGTACTCCTCGTGCACCACCTTGGCCTTCTTGATCGCTTCCTTGTAGGCCTTCACACCGTCGCGGCCGAACGCGTAGTCCTGCGCCAGGGTGGCGATGCTGGTGCCGGCCTGATCCTGCGCCACGGCGTTGGAGATCGCGTCCTGGCTGCTGTTGCGCCCGGTGCGGAAGATGTACTTGTTCCACTTCTCGCCGGTGATCGAATCCGCTACCGCCGGTTCGACCAGCAGGATCTTCTTGTATTCCTCGGCCACCGGCAGCATCGCCAACGCCACGCCCGAGGAGGTCGGGCCCACGGCGATGTCGGCCTTGTCGTCGGAATAGGCGGCAGCGAGCAGCGACTTGCCCAGGTCGGGCTTGCCCTGATCGTCCTTTTCGATGACCACCAGCTTCTTGCCCGCAACCATCATCGTGCCACCCGTGGCGTAATTCAGACCCATGTTGAATCCGGTCGTCGTCTGCTTGCCGTAGGCCTCGAGCGGGCCTGTCAGGCTATGAATATGGGCGATGCGGATCTCCTTGCCCTGGCTCCAGGCCGGCAGCGGCGCCAGCGCGGCGACGGCCACCAGACTCAGGGCGGCGCGCGCAATCCAGTTGAATCTTTGCATCTTGGTCTCCTTGTGTGGTAGTTACAGGTGAACACTATGCACCAATCGTGCCAGAGCGCAAGGCGCGGCCTGCGCCCGCTGCAGGGCGCCGCACGGACAAACTGATAAATGATCAGACACTATTGATGTTCAATATGGATACACTATGTCCAACCCTTAGACGCTCTTTTCAAGGCGGGCGTACAGGGTTGCGCGCGAGATTCCAAGCATCCGCGCGGCCGCCGCCTTGTTGCCACGAACTGCTGCCATGGCCGCCGCGACTGCCTGGCGTTGCAGATCCGCGACCTGCTGCGCCAATGGGGCAAGCCCCGCGACCGGCTCGGGCAGCGCAATCGCGCCCGACGTCGGCGCGGGCTGCGACGTCGACAGCTCGACGCCGGAGTCGTGCAACACCGAACGCAACAGTGCCGTGCTGATGCGATGCGAGTCGCTACGCATCATCGCCTGTTCGAGCACGTTGCGCAGTTCACGCACGTTGCCGCGCCACTGCTGCGCGCAGAGCAGCGCCAGGGACTCGGCGCTGAGTTCGGGCGGCTGCGTGCCGCTGCGCAGCGCCATGTCTTCGCCGAGCACCTCGACCAGCGCGGCGATGTCTTCGCGGCGCATGCGCAGCGGCGGCACCCGGATCGGCAAGACGTTGAGGCGATAAAACAGGTCCTCGCGAAAACTGCCCTCACGCATCAGTTTGCCCAGATCACGCGAGGTTGCCGCGATCACGCGTGCGTCAAACGGAAGCAGACGATTCGAGCCCAGGGGCTCGATCTCGCCCTCCTGCAATGCACGCAACAACTTGGCTTGCAAGCCCATGGGCATATCGCCAATTTCGTCGAGGAACAGCGTGCCACCATGCGCGATCCGGAACTTGCCCTCGCGCCCCTTGCGTTCGGCACCGGTGTAAGCACCGGGAGCAACGCCGAAAAATTCCGCCTCCATGAGAGTATCGGGAACGGCGGCGATATTCAGACTGATGAACGGGCCCGCCGAACGCGCCGAGGCGCCGTGAATGGCGTGCGCCAGCAACTCCTTGCCGGTACCGGTTTCACCCAGCAGCAAGACCGGACTCGATGTCTGCGCGGCACGCCGCGCCTGGCGCTTGACCTCGGAGGCAGCGGCACTGGCGCCGACGAAGCTGGCGAAGGTGTGGCGTGACTGGCGTGAGCCCGGACGATTCACATGGCGCTGACTGGCGAGTTCGCGCCGCGCGTCATCGAGGTCGCGCTGCAGCAGCGAGAATTTCCCGACCAGGGGTTGCAGACTGGTCTCGGCGTGATCGATCAGGACGATGCCCAGAGCGCCGATCACTTCACCTGCACCATCGCGTAGCGGAATGCGGCTGACGACAAAGGTGCCGGCCCGGTTGCTGAGCAGATCGATCAGGATCGGTTTGCCGGTCTCGAGCACCTGATGCATCTGCGTGTTTTGTACCACGCTTGCCACCGGGTGCCCGACAAAGTCCTCGACACGCTCAAAGCCAAGCGCGGGCAGGAAGCGCTTGTATTGTTCGTTGATCCACACCACACGCGCCTGGCGATCAACCAGCAGCATGCCCTGGCTGGCGTTGGCAAACAGGTCAAACATCGAGCGCGCCGCGAGTTCGAGAATGCTCTGGGCGTCGCGTGGCAGCGAATCGGTAGGCTCCATGAGCGAATGTTAACGTGCACGGCGCGGTGCAAATGCGATAATTTGTGCCGCACAATCCTACGGGGAACAAGCTTGGAATCCTTCCACTGGGACCGGCATTTTGAGACCGGCATCGCCACCGTCGATGAGCAGCATCATGGTCTGGTTGACATGATCAACCGTTTTGGCGCGATGCTCATCGATGCCCAGGACGTCGGCGCCGAGCCGATCGAAGCGCTGTTCACCCAGTTGGCAAGCTACGCGCAGTACCACTTTCAGGAAGAAGAGAATCTGATGGATCGACTCGGCCTGGACCCGCGTCACGTGCAAGTGCACCGGCAGGCACATGCCGACTTCGTGCGCGATGTCACGGTGCTGCATGAGGGTGCGCGCGGGCGCGGCGAGACGGCCCACGGCTTGCTCAAGTTCCTGACTTACTGGCTGGCCTATCACATTCTTGGCAGCGACCAGGCAATGGCCGCGCAGGTGCGCGCCATTGAATCGGGACAATCCGCCCCCGAGGCTTATCAGGTCGCAGCGTCGATGCACGAGGGCGCCACCGAACCCCTGCTGCTGGCGCTCAACGGCTTGTTTGAACAGGTCTCCGAGCGCAACCGCGCACTGATGGAGCTCAACAGCACACTCGAAGCCAAGGTGGCGCAGCGCACCGCTTCGCTTTCGGAAGCCAACCACCTGCTCGAACAGATGGCGCTGACCGACGTCCTGACCGGGCTGCCGAATCGTCGCCACGCGATGGCCTGGCTGGAGCAGGCCTGGGTGGCAGCCGGCCGCAACGCAACGCCACTGTCATGCATCATGATTGATGCCGATGGCTTCAAACAGGTCAACGACCGCTACGGGCACGAAGCCGGCGACGAGGTACTGCGCCGGCTGGCGCGGCAGTTGCGCTACTCGGTGCGTACCGACGACACCGTCTGTCGGCTCGGGGGCGACGAGTTTCTCATCATCTGTCCGGGCACCGGCCTTGAGGGCGCGTTGCAGGCGGCCGAAGCAACGCGCCTGGAAATCAGCAAGCTGCGCGTCGAAGTCAGTGGCGGTGGTCAATGGGTCGGCTCGGTGAGCATGGGTGTGGCCTCGCGCGTGGCAGGGACGGACGACTTCGACGCCCTGTTGAAGATTGCTGACGACGGCTTGTACATCGCCAAGCGCAGGGGACGAAACTGCGTGGCGTCGGGCCACGCCGCGACACCGGATGTCACGCCCGCCGGGCCGAGCGCCGTCTGAGAGCGCCGGGGACGACCAGTACCGCCAACACGATCCCGAGCAGGGTCAGGGACATCGGACGCTGCACGAACACCAGGGCGCTGCCTTCGCCAATGGAAATCGCGTTGCGCATCTGTGCCTCGGCAAGTGGCCCCAAAATCATTCCCACAACCACCGGAGCCGTGGGAAAGCTGAAACGCCGCATGACCAGACCCAGCAGGCCAATGCCGTACAGCAGGAACAGGTCAAAGGCACTCTGACGCATGCCGTAGGCGCCCACCGTGGCGAAAATCAGGATGCCAGCGTAGAGCTGGGGTTTGGGCACTTTGAGCAGTTTGACCCAGACGCCCACGAGCGGCAGGTTGAGCACCAGCAGCATCACGTTGCCGATGTACAGCGAAGCGATCAACGCCCACACCAGGTTGGCCGAACTGGTGAACAACTGCGGTCCGGGCTGGATGCCGTAGTTCTGGAACGCGCCGAGCATGATTGCCGTGGTGTTGGACACCGGAATGCGCAGCGTGAGCAGCGGAATCAG
>JAKANU010000185.1 GCA_021812315.1 Pseudomonadota bacterium | reverse complement strand
GGCCTCACACATCGGCTCCTTCTTGCCGGGACAGGTCTGATCCTTGAGGAACAACGGGGCGCTATTGACCCACTGTGTTGTCGAGGTGAATCGGGAGGTGTCGCAGAGTTGCTCCTTGGCCTTGCCAGCTTGCGCGCGCGCAACGTTGATCATTTCCGCCGAGTCACGACTGCCTCCAATGCGTCGGCTCTGATGCGCCATCGTCATGTTGAAGGTCTGGCCGCCCGATTTGCCGCTCATGTGCATCGTGCCCTGAGAGTTGTCGGGTGTGCCGGTCATTTCCCCCGAGCCGGTCATGATTTCACCGTTCTGGTTGCAGCGCATCTTCCACGACGTCTTGTTGCCGACGATCTTTACGTCGCTCATCTCGCAGTCCTTGTTGGGCGGCGGGTTTCTCTCGGCACCCTTGGCGATGCAGACCTTCATCGTGCGTGCGGGCATGGCCATGGGCAGACCAGCCATCTCGACCTTGGTCGTGACTTCCCAGTACTCGCCCGGCGCGCTCCAGACCACACCTGGACCCAGGGCGGCGACGATGACCAGGCAGCGATGCAAACTTTTCTTCATGCTTTCCCCTCTGTTACCAATCATTCATCCAGCAAACCGCCAACGCCTGCCGCCGCCACACAGGCGGAACCGCCGCAGCGTGGCGCTATGGCGAAGGCGACTCCTCGGCCAATTCCACCCGATTGCGTCCGCCTTCCTTGGCGCGGTACATGGCCGCGTCGGCGCTCTTGAGCAGCAAATTGGCGTCGGCACCATGTTCCGGGTACACCGCCACCCCGGTGCACGACGAGATGCTGAGTTCGAGTCCGGCAAGCTCGAATCTCTGATTCAGGGCATGGCGGATTTTCTCGGCCACCATCGTCGCCTGCTGCACCTTGTCGATATTTGACAGGATGACGACAAACTCGTCGCCGCCCAGCCGCCCCACCGTGTCGGTTTCGCGTCGCACGCATTCGAGCATCCGCGTGGCCACCTCTTTGAGTAACAGGTCTCCGATATGATGCCCGTGCTCATCGTTGACGGGTTTGAATTTATCCAGATCAAGGAACATCAGGGCCATGCGCGTACCGTCGCGCCGCGCTTTGGCCACCGCCTGATGCAGGCGATCAGAGAACAGGGCACGATTGGGCAAACCTGTTAGCGCATCGAAGTGCGCCAGATGTTGCATGCGCTCCTCGTCGGCCTTGCGATCGGAAATGTCCGAGAACACGGCGACGTAGTGGCTCGGCATGTCCTTGTCGTTTCGAACCAGCTTGATGGAAAGCCACTCCACATACAGCTTGCCGTTCTTGCGGCGATTTCGAAGCTCGCCATTCCAGCTTCCTTCAGTGCCCAACTGGTCCCACATCGCCTTGTAAAACTCGGGGCCGTGCACGCCCGACGACAGCAGGCGCGGCGTCTTGCCGATCACCTCGCTCTCGGCAAAGCCGGTAATCACGGTAAACGCCGGGTTCACCGAGACAATCTTCTCGTCAAGATCACACACCATGACCGCTTCGTCGACCGTGAGAATGACCGTCGAGGCCAGGCGCAGGGCCTCCTCGCGCTCGTGCCTTTCGGTGATATCGGCATGCGTACCGATCATGCGCACCGGGCGACCCTGGGCATCGCGGGCCACCACCATGCCGCGCGAAAGAATCCACTTCCAACTGCCGTCGCGACAGCGCATGCGCCGCTCATTGGCATAGGTCTGAGTCCTGCCCGCCAGGTAGTCCTCCCGGTCTGCGTGCACACGCTGCAGATCGTCAGGGTGGACCCGATCTTCCCAGCCCTTCGCCGAGTCAACAGGCTCGCCTTCGGCGTAGCCGAAGATTTCCTTGTAGCGCTTGGAATAGACGATTTCGCCGCTTTCGAGGTTGTGATCCCAGACACCAGTCTCCGAACCCTCAAGTGCGAACTTCCAGCGCTCCTCGGCCAACGCCAGCGCGTGCTGCGCCCTGTTTCGCTGCCGGTTGTGTTCGATGATCTGATCCTGGGCACGCTTGACCATGATCCACAGAGCTGCATACAGAAGCGACAACAACACCACCACCGCAGCGACGATAACCCGCTGGCGCCTGCTGATTTCGGCCACCAGCGCGGTGGCATCGCTGTAGATTTCGAACACTCCGCTGACTTTGCCGGTGTCGGGGTTATAGCGAGGCACATAGGTCTCGACCAGGTCGCGGTCCTGAACCTCGCCCTCGAACGCGCTGAACGTGTCGCGGTGTGCGAGTTCGGAACTGCTGTGGCCCTGCAGGGCCGCGATCACACCCGCATTGGCGCTCTTGTCTTCACCGATCTGCTTGAGTTCGGTCGAATATACCGTTTTGCCATCCGGCCCATAGACCTTGATCTTGAAGACCTTGGTGCCGGCCAGAAGGGTCAACACCCTGTTGTGTACAACGTCGATCTGCAGCTCGGTGGCCAACTTGTCGCCCGAGGCACGCAGGAGTGGCGTCAAATCGCGCTCCCACATTTCGTTGGCGATGATTCTGGCGTGATTGATGTGCTCGTTTTCGTAGCCGCTGAGCAGACCATCTACGGCCAGTCTTCGAAACACATACCCCAACAAGCTTGCCGCGAAAAGGAACGCGACCAGGCTCCCGATCGTGAAGTACCGCAGCAACTTGAATTTGGTCTCGCCTCTCTGGACTAGCTCACCCATCCCATCGACCTCCTGAACAGATCGTACCCTGAAACCTCTTGTCGAAATCGCTATTTATCGGGCACGGCGCGAACCTCATTGAGGGGCGTCACCGGCTTGCCGTGGACCAGAAAACCTACCAGATTGTCGACCGCCAGCTGCGCCATCGCCTGACGCGTGGCCAAGGTGGCGCTGCCAATATGCGGTGTCAGGACCACGTTGGGAACACGTAACAGATCCGGGTGCACCTTGGGTTCGCCTTCAAACACATCGAGTCCGGCGGCAGCGATGATTCGGTTTTGCAAGGCTGCCGCCAGCGCGGCGTCGTCCACGATGCCGCCGCGTGCGATATTCACCAAAGTTGCCGTGGGCTTCATTTGTGCCAGTTCTGCGGCACCGATGATGTGGTGCGATGCGCCCGAGTACGGCAGAACGAGCACCAGATGATCAGCCTCTCGCAGCAAGCCCTGCAGGCTGACGTAGCGAGCGGCGCAGCGCTGCTGCGTCGCCTCATCGAGCGGCGAACGGTTGTGATAGATGACTTTCATGCCAAAGCCGTGGGCACCACGTCGGGCGATCGCCTGGCCAATGCGTCCCATGCCCAAAATGCCCAGGGTCGAACCGTGCACTTCGGCACCGGCAAACAGGTCGTAACTCCAGCGGCTCCACTGGCCCGCGCGCAGGAAGTGTTCCGACTCGCTGATGCGCCGCGCGGTCGCCAGCAACAGCGCAAACGCAAAGTCAGCAGTGGTCTCGGTCAGCACATCGGGCGCATTGGTGCCCAACACGCCTGCGGCAGTCATGGCTTCAAGGTCGAAGTTGTTGTAGCCGACAGCCATGTTGGCGCAGATCCGCAGCTCCGGACAAGCGGCCAGCAATGCCGCGTCAATGCGCTCGCTGCCTGTCGTGAAAACGCCCTGCTTGCCCTGCAGTTGCTCGATCAGCTGTGGCGGGCTCCACAGCTCGTCGGCCTGGTTCGAGGTAACCTCAAAGTGTTGCGCCAGATTCGCAATGACCTGCGGAAAGATGGCACGTGTAACGAGAACCCGGGGCTTGTCCACGATGATTGACCTCAGCGATACCAAATCAGGGTGATCAAGAGAAATAGTGGAATCAGGATCGCCACAGACCACACCATGTAGCCCAGAAAGCTGGGCATCCTGACGCCGCGGTGCTCGGCGATCGACTTGACCATCAGGTTGGGGGCATTGCCGATGTAACTGTTTGCACCCATGAACACTGCGCCGGTCGAAATCGCTGCCAGGGTCGGTGCCAGCGCGGTCATCAGCAGGGTCGGATCGCCTCCGGCGGTGTTAAAAAACACAAGATAGGTCGGTGCATTGTCAAGAAATGAACTGAGTGCGCCTGCAGCCCAAAAATACATCATCGGCTCGGGTAGACCGTCTGGGCGCGTCACGGCTGAGACAATGGCACCAAAGGGACCATTGACACCAGCCCGCAACATGGCGATGACCGGTATGATGGTCAGGAAGATGCCGGCGAAAAGCTTGGCCACTTCCTGCATCGGTCCCCAGGCAAACTGGTTGTCCGCATGTACTTGATCGTCGGTCACACGCAAGGAAACGAGCGTGATAACTATCAAGCCTATATCGCGCACCAGACCAGGTAAGCCTACATGCGTACCGAAGATCTCGATCGCGGCGTCAGACTTCCACAGCCCGCTGAACAACACCAGGGACGCGATCGCACCGAGCAAAAGAAAATTGATTTTGCCGTCAAAGCCGATGCCCTTGCTGTCAGGCGTTGGGTCCACCGGCAACAGTTCCTCGCGCCGGTGGTAATACCACAGGTCCATGGCGTAGAACAGCGCCAGCAGAGCACCGATCAGAAACAGGGTTACAGGAAAGAGATTCTTTAGGGTCCAGAAAAAGTCCACGCCCATAAGAAAGCCCAGGAACAACGGGGGGTCCCCCAACGGGGTCAAGGCCCCCCCGGCATTGGAGACAATGAAAATGAAAAATATGATGACGTGGGCTTTGTGCTGACGATTGTCGTTGGCACGAATCAGCGGGCGAATCATCAACATTGACGCGCCCGTCGTTCCCATCACGCTGCCAAGCAGCGCACCAATGGCAAGCAGCACGACATTCAGACCCGGGCTACCGTGCAGATTGCCGCGGATGTAGATACCACCAGAGACTGCGAACAGCGCGGTCAAAAGCAGGATGAAGGGAATGTACTCCGCAATCAGCGCGTGCGCGAAGTTGTATCCAAGGGATCCGGCCCCGAATTTCATGGCAAACGGCACCAGAAATGCCAACGACCACGCTGCCGTGACCTTGCCGAAATGGTGATGCCAGAACGTCGGCGTCCACAAGGGCAACAACGCGATCGAAAGCAGAAGTCCGGCAAACGGCACACCCCACAGCTTCGAGAGTTGGCTGCCATCAATCGGGTTGGCCCACGCGAGACCCGGCAGGGCGATCAGGGTTATGGCAATCCAGGACAGACGTTTCATAGATGGGTCTCCGAAGCTTGAGGTCAGAACTTTCTGCCGGCGGTCATGAGGGTTGTTCAATGTCGAACACCTGGCGCAGATAAGCCAGGTATTTTTCGTCCTGGCACATGTCCTTGGACGGCGAATCCGACAGTTTGGCCACCGGCTGCCCGTTGCATCGCATCATCTTGATGACAATTTGCAGCGGCACGTGCGCCGGCGCGTCCGCCATGTCATTGGTCAAGTTGGTACCGATGCCAAAAGCGAGCTGGCAACGTCCCCTGAACTGCTGGTAAAGCTCGATCGTGCGCTCAATGGTCAATCCGTCGCTGAAAATCAGGGTCTTGGTGCGCGGGTCGACGCGATGATGCAGGTAGTGCTCCAACATGCGCTCGCCCCATTGAAACGGGTCGCCACTGTCGTGACGCGCACCGTCAAAGAGCTTGCAGAAATACATGTCGAAATCGCGCAGAAATGCGCTCATCCCGTAGACATCGCTCAGCGCAATGCCAAGATCACCCCGGTACTCCTTGGCCCAGGATTCGAAGGCGTAGATCTGGCTGTCGCGCAGGCGCGGCCCCAGCGCCTGACAGGCCTGCATGTATTCGTGCGCCATAGTGCCCAGCGGCGTAAGACCAAGCTTCATGGCAAACAACACGTTGCTGGTGCAGAT
>JAKANU010000008.1 GCA_021812315.1 Pseudomonadota bacterium | reverse complement strand
TGTGCCCAACCGCGCGCTGTCCCTGGCGCGCATGGCGGTCTTCATGTCCTCGGTGATCCGTTCTTTCAGTGACACGCTGCTGACTCCTTGTAAAACTCTTTTCGGCAAAAAAATAGCTCGCCTGAGTGCACCCGGCGAGCTGTCTTTGTCTGTGAAAACCTGGCCCCCAGGGACCCTGGCCGCTCAGTACATCTTCTTTGGCAACTGCATGGCCCGAATGCGCTTGTAGTTGCGCTTCACCGCAGCGGCCTTTTTGCGCTTGCGCTCGGCGGTGGGCTTTTCGTAAAACTCACGGGCGCGCAAGTCGGTCAACAGCCCGAGTTTCTCAATCGTGCGCTTGAAGCGGCGCAGGGCAACATCAAAAGGTTCGTTTTCTTTTACACGGATGGTTGTCATTTACGTAAGGTTGTCCAAAAGATGCAGACTTCGGTCAATGGAAGATCGGGCCACTTGACAGCTATCTTGCGATAAGTTCCCCGCAAACAATGGGCAGGCAGCGAGGATTTGCCAGTAAAGCCGCAGATTATAGCGTTGTTGCATCGGCGCAAGCCAATACCTCGACGAAGCCGTTTCGCTGGTGGCGCTGCCGACCCGGTACGAAAGCTTGGTGGCGGTATGATCGCCCGGGTGCGCTTGCTCGGTCAGATTGACAAGGCACAGGGAACTTCGCGATTGTGATCACAGAGGGTTTGAGGCGTACCAAGCAATGGTGTTGATGGCGATCCTGTTGGGTACCCTGGCGGCAGGGATTGGCAGCGTCTGGCTGGCTGCCTTGCTGGGCTTTGGTGTGCTGGCCCGATATACCCAGCACATGCTTAGTCTGGCGGCCGGGGCGCTCTTGGCCACCGCGTTCATGCATTTGCTGCCGGAGGCTTTTGAAGCCGGGGTGGACGCGCATCGACTGTTCATGGCTTTGCTCGCGGGACTGGTCTTCTTCTTCCTGCTCGACAAGGCTGAGCTTTGGCACCACGGGCACGAGCACCACCACGATTCGAACTCGCACCACCACCAGCACACGCACGATGAACCCGCGCCGATCGGGCGCCCCGCGCCGCTCTCGGGTACCTGGGCCGTGCTTGCGGGCGACAGCGTGCACTGCTTTGGCGATGGCGTGTTGATTGCCTCGGCTTTCATGGCCAACCTGGAACTGGGTGTCCTTGCTGCGCTGGCGGTGCTCGCGCACGAGATCCCGCATCACATGGGCGACCTGGTCGTACTCCGTTCGGGCGAGGGTGGCAGGCAGGCAGCGTTGATCAAAGTGTCGCTGGCCGGCTCAGTGACAACGCTTGGCGGTCTGTTGGGCTACTGGCTGGTTGAACTTCTGCAGGCATACTTGCCGTACTTTCTGGTGGTTGCCAGCAGCAGTTTTGTCTACGTTGCGTTGGCGGACCTGATTCCACAGTTGCAAAAGCGCCTGCGTGCCAGGCAAACCCTGGCCCAGATCGCCTGGCTGCTGGCAGGTATCGCGATGGTGACCTGGGTGCGGGCGCTTGCCGGCGGGCATTGAGACCCTGGCTAGCCGCGGGCGACCACCCGCGAGGGATCGCTGCACCACTCGCTCCAACTGCCCGCATAAAGCGCGCTGCGCCCCAAGCCGGCGATCTCCATGGCGACAAGGTTCGGGATGGCGCTGACGCCGCTGCCGCAATGGTGAACCACCGAGGCTGGATCACGTCCAGCCAGCAGTTCCTCGAACTCGGCGCGCAGAGCCGCGGCGGATTTGAACCTGCCCTGTGCGTCCAGATTCAAAGCAAAGGGACGGTTCAGCGCGCCCGGAATGTGACCTGCCACCGGGTCGAGAGGTTCAACTTCGCCCCTGAACCGCGCTTCGGCGCGCGCATCAATCAAGGTCTGGCCGGGGCGCCCAAGCCCGCGTTCAATGGTCGGCGTTGTCACGAGTGATGCCATGCATGGCAACAACTTGAATCTCGTGTTTGCCGCAGACCGGAGCGGGCCCTGGTGTTCGATGCCATGGTCGGTACCGGCACCGCCAGCCTGCCATGCCTGCAGACCACCGTCCAGGATCGCTGCAGCCTCATGCCCCACCCATTTCAGCATCCACCAGAGCCGGCCACAGTAATTTGCCCCTTGCCGGTCGTAGACGACGGCCTGCATGGCGTTGTCGAAGCCAACACTATCGAGCCAGTGGGCGAAGGATTCACGAGACGGGAGCGGGTGGCGCCCACCGCTGGCAGCGTCCGGTGCTCCGCTTGCGGCACTGAGGTGCCGATTCAGATCGGCGCGCACCGAGCCGGGGACGCGGCTCTGGCGATATTGTTCGTCACCCGCCTCGGGCTGCAGCAATTCAAAGCTGCAGTCAAAAACCATAAGGGGCGCCCCGCTCTGGCGCAGCAATTGAAGTTGCGCGGCGGAAATCAGTGTGGTGTACAAGGTTCAACCTCCTGTGGATCCATGTTAGTGGTTTTCCGCCGGGGTGTCGGGCAGTGCCCGAGTCCGCAACGCGGTGGCTGTGACGCCGCTGAGCACGATGAGGCCCATGCCAGCCCAGCCGACGAATGCAATTTGATCGCCGAACAGCGCCAGACTGTAGGCCGCCGCAAAGACCACGCCCGCGTATTGCAGGTTGGCGACGAGCAGGGTGGCGCCGCGACTGTAGGCACGCGTCATGCACCATTGCCCGAGCGAGGCAAGGATGCCGATCGGAACCAGCCAGGCCGCCGCCTGCCAGCGCACCGTGGCCCAAGGGGTGAATCCGGCAAACAGCAGGGCGACGCCGGCTGCCACGGTCGAGCCGAGCGCGAAATAGA
Source organism: Pseudomonadota bacterium (assembly GCA_021812315.1). Classification (GTDB taxonomy): domain Bacteria; phylum Pseudomonadota; class Gammaproteobacteria; order Burkholderiales; family Burkholderiaceae_C; genus Rhodoferax. The sequence continues at coordinate 23,599 of JAKANU010000008.1, read as the reverse complement.
AGACAGTGCGCCCCTCGGGCTCGCCGACTCTGCCCAGTGCCGTGACCTGCATGTAGGCCAGAGCCGCACCGATACCCGACAGCAGCCCGATCAGGCCGGCAAGAAGGTGGTCTTGCTCGAGCGTCGGGCGCAACAGCATGACGACACCGGCGAACCCAGCGAGAATTGTCGCCATCATGGGGCCCTGGCGCGCAGACTGGCCGTAGATGACTGCTCCGCCGACCAGGAAAGCTCCAATCCAGATGCTGCTCATGTAATTGAGTGTCATGGCGGTGGCCAGAGGCAGGTGCGCAATCGAGTAGAACCAGGCCATCAGCGAGAGCACACCGACCAGGCAGCGCCATAGATGCATCATCGGTACCGGGGTGCGCAGCGACGTGCCGCGCGCACGCATGATCAGGCCCAGGAATGCGACACCAACCAGACCGCGGTAAAAAACAAGTTCAAAGGTGTTGAAACTACCGGAGGCGACCTTGACGCCGACACCCATGGTGGCGAAAAAAAATGCTGCCAGGACCATCCAGAAGGCCTGCATGACGCTCAGTCGCCGAGCGCGCGTCGATACCAGTCGTGAAAATGACGCATACCGTTTTCCATGGGGCTTTGATAGGGGCCGACCTCGTTGTCGCCGCGCCGTGCCAGCGCCATGCGACCCGCGTCCATGCGCTCGCCAATTTCGTCGTCCTCCAGGCAGGTTTCCATGTAGGCCGCCTGCTGGGACTCGACAAATTCTCGTTCAAACGCGGCAATCTCCTCAGGATAGAAGAACTCGATCATGTTCACGGTCTTTTGCGCACCGACCGGATGCACGCTCGAGACAATGAGCACGTGGGGATACCACTCAAGCATGATGTGTGGGTAGTAGGTCAGCCAGATGGCGCCGTGTTGCGGTGGTTCGCCGCCACGATAGCTCTGGAGCGCATTCAGCCAGCGCTGATAGGCAGCGGTGCCAGCCCGGCCAGCCGGGGCTGGGCCGACGCTCTGCACCGAGTAACTTTCCTTGAACTCCCAGCGCAGATCGTCACAGGTGACGGCGCTGCTCAAACCGGGATGGAACGGACCGACGTGGTAATCCTCAAGATACACTTCGATGAAGGTCTTCCAGTTGTAGTGGCACTCATGCAACTCGACCTTGTCGAGGACGAACCCGTCAAAGTCCAGTGCTGATCGCGGCCCCACGTGGGCCAGATCGGCGTCGATGGTGCGCCCGTTGTCTTCAAACAGCAGACCGTTCCATTCGCGCAGTGGATAGTCGCTCAGGTGCAGGCATGGGTCCTGCGCAAAATGCGGTGCTCCGATGAGTGTGCCCGCTGCGATCGTGCCACCACCACTGTAAGTCCAGCGGTGCAGTGGGCAAACGACATTTCCCGCAGCTGCCCCGACATGTGCGTCGTGAAGGGATCCGCGTCCTTTGAGCATGACCGCCTGGCGATGGCGGCAAACGTTGGACATCAGCACCACGCCCTTCGGGGTGCGAACCAGGACGCGCCCTTGAGCTTCGTGTGGCAAGACCGCGTAGTCGCCAATTTCGGGTACGCTCAGGGCGTGTCCGACGTAGCGCGGACCGGAGCGGAAAATAGTTGCCATTTCGCGCTGGTACAGCGCCTCGTCAAAGTAGCAGTTCACTGGCAAGGGGCCGGTAGCCCGCTGCAGTTGAAGAATTAAATCAGACATGGCCGGGCTGACCTAAAAATTGCCCACAGGCACAGGCGACAATGCGCGAGACAAAAGAACCCGGCCCAGGCCGGTACAAGCAGGCCGCATTGTACCTTTGGGCTTTCGAACGGACTGTCGGATGCGCGCGCCGGCCGGTTCGCTCAGGCGCGTGCTAGCTCGATCGCCCCGGTGGATCGGGCCGGCCTCGCCAGCGCCTAGAATCGCAGTCTTAGTCGTCACGAATCCACCAAAACATGGCACCGCGCTCCAAGCCAGGCTTAGCCAAGCCAGCCAATTTCGAAGTCGCTCTTGAAGAGCTCGAACAATTGCTTGCCCGATTGGAGTCTGGCACGCTGCCGCTGGAGCAACTGTTGGTCCAGTACCAGCGTGGGGCGGAACTGCTTCAGTACTGTCGCGACCAGTTGGAAGCAGTCGAGGCTCAGGTCAAGGTTCTCGATCAGGGAGTGCTCAAGCCGTGGACACCAGTGTGACGCAGTCGCTTGCGTTTGATCTCGGGCGCTGGAGCGCGGTGCGTCTGCAGCATGTCGAGCGTGCCCTGGAACACTGGGTCAGCCAGCCCCCGAAGGCAACACACGACGCGCCAGCGGCTTTGATCGATGCCATGCGGTACGCGGTGCTCGATGGCGGCAAGCGGCTGCGCCCCTTGCTGGTGTTGGCCGCGTCGGAAGCGGCGATGCACGAGGGCGGCGAGTTTGACCCCGAGCCGATCCTTGCGGTTGAGTCCGGCCATCTGGCGCTGCGGGCGGCTTGTGCCGTGGAATTGATTCATGCCTATTCACTGGTTCATGATGATCTGCCGTGTATGGACAATGACATTTTGCGTCGTGGCAAACCAACGGTGCATGTCAAGTTCGGCGAGGCGGCGGCCCTGCTCGCCGGTGACGCGCTGCAGGCTCTGGCGTTTGAACTGTTGACACCCGATGACGCGTCCGATTCAAAGCAACAGGCGCGCCTGTGTCGTTTGTTGGCAGGGGCCGCCGGGAGCGCAGGAATGGCCGGTGGGCAGGCGATTGATCTGGCCAGTGTCGGCGTCCGGCTCACGGAGCCGCAATTGCGCGATATGCACCGCCTCAAGACGGGCGCCTTGCTTCAGGCCAGCGTTCTGATGGGCGCGACCTTCGGCGCACTGTCAGCGCCGACCCTTGCCGCACTAGCGAGCTACGGAGCCGCCGTCGGTCTGGCATTTCAAGTGGTAGACGATATCTTGGACGTGACCGCGGATTCGGCAACGCTGGGCAAGACGGCAGGCAAGGACGCCGGGCAGGACAAACCGACCTATGTGTCGACGCTTGGTTTGCAACGGTCGATCGGTTACGCTGAGGAATTGCTCGACGAGGCGCTCGCAGCCTTGGCAGACAGCCGCTTGCGCGATACACGGGCTTTGCATGCACTGGCGAGCATGGTGGTCCGACGCAGGCATTGACGGAGGAACCGGTTGATGATCAACAAGCAAATTGAAATCGGCTGCAATCGCTTATGCTACAAGCGGTGCCAGCTACCAATATCATAGCAAATGCCAAATCTGTTGTATCCCTTGCTGTCCCTTGTCAACGAACCATCGGACTTGCGAGAACTTCCGCGCAACAGCTTGAAAGAGTTGGCCACGGAGCTGCGTGCCTACCTGATCGACAGCGTTTCCAAGACCGGCGGGCACCTGAGCTCCAACCTGGGTACTGTCGAGCTTGCGATCGCCTTGCACTATGTTTTCAACACGCCACATGACCGGGTGGTATGGGATGTCGGCCATCAGACCTATGCGCACAAGATACTCACCGGACGGCGCGATCGCATGCATACGCTGCGTCAGTTTGGCGGCCTGAGCGGCTTTCCGCAGCGCGCCGAGAGTGAGTACGACGACTTCGGGACCGCGCACTCAAGCACCTCAATTTCAGCGGCCCTGGGGATGGCACTGGCAGCGCGGATCAAGGGTGAGGAATTGCGCGCGATCGCCATTATTGGGGATGGCGCGCTGACCGCGGGCATGGCGTTCGAGGCGCTCAACAACGCCGGGGTTGCTGAATGTGATTTGCTGGTCATCCTGAATGACAATGACATGAGCATCAGCCCGCCGGTGGGAGCACTCAACCGCTACCTGGCCAAGCTCCTGAGCGGGCAGTTCTATGCGGCTGCGAAAAATGCCGGCAAGACCGTGTTGCGGGGGGCGCCGCCCCTTTTCGAGTTGGCCAAACGGATCGAGGAACACGCCAAAGGCATGGTGGTTCCGGCCACCTTGTTTGAAAAGTTTGGCTTCAACTATATCGGCCCGATTGACGGTCACGATCTGGATTCCCTGGTACCTACGTTGGAGAACATCAAGCATCTCAAGGGCCCGCAGTTCTTGCATGTGGTCACCAAGAAGGGGCAGGGCTACAAACTGGCAGAAACGGATCCCGTGGCCTACCACGGTCCAGGCAAGTTTGATCCCGCCGTTGGCCTGCAGGCACCGAGCACGCCGCCCAAACAAACCTTCACGGAGGTATTTGGGCAGTGGCTTTGCGACATGGCGGCACACGACCCGCGGCTCGTGGGCATCACGCCGGCCATGCGCGAGGGCTCGGGCATGGCGGCGTTTGAACAGCGGTTCCCTGACCGCTACTTTGACGTGGGTATTGCCGAACAACATGCGGTGACCTTTGCTGCCGGACTCGCTTGCGAGGGCCTCAAACCGGTGGTGGCGATCTACTCGACTTTCTTGCAGCGTGCTTACGATCAACTGATTCACGATGTGGCGATTCAGGACCTGCCGGTCGTTTTTGCACTCGATCGCGCCGGTCTGGTCGGCGCCGATGGTGCCACCCATGCCGGCGCCTATGACCTGGCCTACCTGCGCTGTATTCCCAATGTCAGTGTCGCCTGCCCGGCCGATGAGAACGAATGCCGTCAATTGCTCTGCACCGCCTATGCGCAGCAGCATCCGGTGGCCGTGCGCTATCCACGTGGCGCCGGGGTCGGCGTTGCCGTGCAAAGCGGGCTTGACGCACTGCCGTTTGGCCGCGGGCAGATCGTGCGCGCCGGCAAGGGCGTCGCGATTCTGGCCTTTGGCACGCTCCTGTATCCGGCTTTGCAGGCGGCCAGTGGCCTCAACGCGACGGTGGTCAACATGCGCTGGGTCAAACCGCTGGATGTCGATCTGCTGCTCAGGGTCGCGGCCGAGCACGATGCGCTGGTCACGCTGGAGGAGGGTGCGATCATGGGCGGTGCCGGTGCCGCCGTCATTGAAGCCCTGCATGCAGCAGCGATACTCAAACCCGTGCTGCAACTGGGTCTGCGCGATGAATTCATTGAACACGGCGATCCGGCCAGACTGCTGTCGTTGCAGGGGCTTGATCCGGTCGGCATTGAAGCATCGGTTGCCGGCCGGTTTGGAGACTTGTTGGAGCCCGGGCGACGAACCCTCAAGGCAGTCGCCTGAGGCAGTGGACTGTCCGGCGCGACGTGCCTGGTGAATCCCCTGGGCTGATGCTGGCGATTCGAGGGAAAACCCGCCTTTTGCGGGCGCCTGGTACATTTAGAATTGCAGCAGACTGTAACGAGTCGTCGCTGTGCTCGCACGCACCGCGAGATTATCAACCAACAATTCTAGGAGTGAACCTAATGGATCGTCGTTCCGCAATCAAAAATGCCGGTATCCTCGGCGTACTGGCTTCCGGTGTCGCGCCCGCGGTGCATGCCCAGGCAGCCATGCGCTGGCGCATCGCCTCAAGCTTTCCCAAGTCGTTGGATACGATCTTTGGTGCAGTCGAAGTCTTTGCCAAGAAGGTTAGCGATATGACCGGCGGCAAATTTGTTATCACAACGCACGCTGCCGGCGAGTTGATGCCGGCTTTTGGTGTACTCGATGGTGTCTCCAACGGCACCGTGGAAATGGCTCACACTGCGCCGTACTATTTTTTCGGCAAAGACCCTACCTATGCGCTGGACTGTGCGATTCCATTTGGGATGAACAGCCGTCAAATGACAGCCTGGATGTATGAAGGCAATGGGCTGAAGTTGCTGCGCGAGTTTTACGCCAAGGTCGGCATCGTTAATTTCCCGATGGGTAATACGGGTGCCCAAATGGGCGGATGGTATCGCAAGGAAATCAAGTCGGTAGCCGATATCAAGGGGCTTAAGTTCCGCATTGGAGGTTTTGGCGGCAAGGTGATCGAGCGACTTGGCGCCGTGCCGCAAAATATTCCAGGTGGCGAAATATATCAGGCGCTCGAGAAAGGCACGATTGATGCCGCGGAGTGGATCGGACCCTACGACGACCTGAAGTTAGGCTTCAACAAGGTGGCCCCGAATTACTACTATCCTGGGTGGTGGGAGGGTGGCCCCCAGTTGTCGACATACATCAATCAGAAGGCCTATGATAGCTTGTCGAACGAATACAAGGCAATAATCGAGGCGGCTGCGGCGTACGCGCACACGGATATGCAAGCGAAATATGACTACAAGAACCCGCCGGCCCTCAAGACACTGGTAAGTCAGGGCGTGAAGTTGCATCCCTTCCCGAAGGATGTGATGGCCGCATCGTTCAAAGCAGCGATGGAGGTGTACGCGGAACTCAACGCGTCGAATCCGGCGTGGAAGAAGATCTACGAGGATTTCGCGACGTACCGGCGCGACGCGAACTTGTGGTTCCGCTTTACTGAAGCTGGCTTCGACGATTTCATGCAGGCGCAGAAGCTGTAGCAAGTATTGACGCTGGATGTGACCAAGGGACCCCCGCTTCGCGGGGGTTTTTTATTGCGGCCCTGCGATCAGGGCTTTTTCCCTTGATCTTCTTTCAACGACTCCATGAGCCCCTTCATGGGGTCTTCCTTCGCCTCGTCGGGGGCCGGTGTGCTCGCTCCAGGTGCAGCAGCATCGGTCGGGCCCGACGTGACAGGCTCCGCGGAAGGCTTGGATTCTTGGTCTCGCTGCATCTGCTGGAAGACCTTGTCGGCATCGATCGTTGCTTCCTTTTTTAGTCCGCTCGATACCATGCCCGGAAACGCAATGATCAAGCCGACCATGATGATTTGAATCAGCACAAAGGGCACTGAACCCCAGTAGATCTGCTCGATGGTGATCTTCTTGATCGGTTTTTTGGTCACCTTGTCGGTGTAGTCCTCATGCGGCGCGACGCTGCGCAGGTAAAACAGTGCGAAGCCAAAAGGCGGATGCATAAACGAGGTCTGCATGTTCACCCCAAGCAGCACGCCGAACCACACCAGATCGATACCCAACTTCTCTGCAACCGGGCCGATGAGCGGGATGATAATGAACGCAAGTTCAAAGAAGTCCAGAAAGAAGGCCAGCAGGAACACCAGGATATTGACAACAATCAGAAAACCGAGTTGGCCACCGGGCAGTCCCGACAGTAGATGCTCGACCCAGATCGGGCCGTCCGCACCCTGGAATGCCAGACTAAAGACCGTCGCACCTACAAGAATGAACAGCACGAAGCATGACAGCTTCATGGTCGAGTCCATTGCCTGGCGCAGCAGTTTGATGTCAATGCGCCCGCGGGCCATGGCCATGATCAGCGCTCCGACTGCGCCCATCGCGCCCCCTTCAGTCGGCGTTGCGATACCCAGGAAGATGGTGCCGAGGACCAGAAAAATCAGTGCCAGCGGCGGAATCATGACAAAGGTAACTCGCTCAGCCAGACGCGACAGTAAACTGAGCTTGGTCACCTTATTCAGGACTGCGGCGAAGAAGGCCACACCGACGCCCACGCACATGGATACGACGATCTTTTCATCGAGTGCTGTCCCCTCGGGGCGCGTCTTCGCATAAGCCAGGCCGGCCAGCACCGAGAGGCCCACGAGAATACTGAGAGAACGCAGTCCGGAGGCGCCGCTGTCTTCGCGGATTGTCCGGGCCTCGATCGGAAGTGCTGGTACAAAGTCCGGCTTGATCAGACTCACAATGAGGATGTAGAGGATGTAGAGGCCGGTCAGGACGAAGCCGGGGATAAAGGCCCCGGCGTAGAGGTCGCCGACGCTCTTTCCAAGCTGGTCAGCAAGGACAATCAAGACCAACGACGGGGGAATGATTTGTGCCAGGGTGCCGGAGGCGGCGATGACGCCGCTGGCGACGCGCCGGTCGTAGCCGTAGCGCAGCATGATCGGCAGCGAAATCAGACCCATCGAGATCACAGACGCTGCCACGACACCGGTCGTTGCCGCGAGCATGGCACCGACCAGAATCACCGCGTAGGCCAGGCCGCCGCGAATTGGGCCAAAGAGTTGGCCGATCGTGTCCAACAAGTCCTCGGCCATACCGGAGCGTTCCAAAATCAGCCCCATAAAGGTGAAAAATGGGATGGCCAACAAGGTGTCGTTCTGCATGATGCCGAACATCCGCAGCGGCAGACTTTGCAGGAACGCGGGGTGAATCGTTCCAAGCTCAATGCCGACAAAGCCGAAAAGCAGCCCGCAAGCAGCCAGTGAGAAAGCCACGGGGTAGCCGTATAGAAGAAAAACGATGAGTGAGCCGAACATGATCGGTGGCAGATTGGCGACAAGAAACGCAGTCATTTCTTTGCTCCCAGCAGTGCGGATTCACGGGCGCTGACTTCCTTTTGCAGCAGGAACTCGGCGAGTTCCTCCTCGGGCGTTTTGCTGCCCTGCTTTTTGGTCGGATCCGGGATCAAGCCTTGGAGGAAGGCAATGCGTTTGATGAGTTCGGAAACCCCTTGCACCGCAAGCAGCAGCAGCCCAGCCGGAAGCAAAGCGAAGACAGGCCAACGGATCAGGCCGCCTGCATTGGAAGATACCTCCTGGGTGACGTAGGCGTTGATGACCAAGGGCATGGCCAGTTTGATGATCATGAAGATGAACGGAAACAAGAACAGGCAGATACCGACAATATCCATCCAGATCTGCGCTCGTTTGGACAAGCGACCTGAAAGGACGTCGATCTTCACATGTTCCTGGCGCATTAGGGTGTAGCCAGCGGCGAGCAGGAACACCGCGGCGAACAGGTACCACTGAATTTCCAGGAATGCGTTGGATCCGACGTTGAACGCTTTTCGGACAACTGCGTTGGCCGCGCTTATCAGCACGGCCCCCAGGACCAGCCAAGCAATCCAGCGTCCGATCCACTCACTAAATTGGTCTATCCTCTTGGACAGTGACAATAAAAAACTCATATTGCTTCCTTGCTGAGAAAGAATCACGGTTCTGGTTTTGCAAGCCGAAACCGCTGTCGATGCCACAACGTGCACGTGTGCACAAGCGTAACGGGTAATGGCGAAAAAAAATATTCAGTCGCATGATTTTTTTGCTAGGGTAAACACCGACTGCTTCGATGACGCCCGGGTCGAACGTCGCTGACGTGGCGACCGGTGAAACCGGCGCGGCGCATTGTACAGTGCGGCTGAAGCCGGGCCGCTGGTTTTCTCGTGAATGACGCACAATAGGCGCGGATTGGAGGACTCGATTTGTACGACTACTTCGTGTGGTACTTGTTGACATTGGCGGCTGCAAATGGCTTGTTTTGCTGGTGGCTTGCGCGTCGGACAGATGCGGGCATTGCCCTGGCAACGCAGAGACAGACGGTGGAGTTGGTGGCGGCGGGGCGGGCCGACATCGAACGTTTGCAAGGACAGCTTCGACATGAAATCAGTGAATCCGCACGCTCCAGTCGGCAGGAATTGACCCAGAACCTGGCGACTTTTCAGCAGGCCATCATGCAGCAGGGGGCAGAAGCCACGCGGACCCAGAATTCCCAGATTGACGCGTTTGGTCAGCAACTGTCACTGCTGCAAAAATCGCTGTCGGACACCCTGACCCTGCAGTTGCAGTCCCTGAGTGAGTCGAATGCGCGCCGCCTCGGTGAAGTTCGCAAAACCCTCGATGATCAACTCGCGCAGTTGCAGGTGACCAACACAGCGAAACTCGACGAGATGCGTGCGACCGTCGATGAGAAGTTGCAGGCCACGCTGCAGACACGTTTGGGGGAGAGCTTCAAGCAGGTGGCCGACCGGCTCGAACAGGTGCACAAGGGCCTGGGCGAAATGCAGACACTGGCAAGTGGCGTTGGTGACCTCAAGCACCTGCTGACCAACGTGAAGACGCGCGGTATTTTCGGCGAGGCACAACTTGCTTCGCTGCTTGAACAGGTCCTGGTGGCTGATCAGTATGCTGCGCAGGTTGCAACGCGGCCGGGCAGTGGCCATTTGGTGGACTTTGCCGTGAAACTCCCCGGGGGCTCGGACGACGGGCAACCTCTGTGGTTGCCCATCGATGCCAAGTTTCCCAATGAAGACTACGAGCGACTATTGCAGGCGCAGGGCCGGGCGGACGCGGTCGGTGCCGAGGCCGCGGGCAAGGCGCTGGAGGCGCGAATTCGCCTGGAGGCGAAATCCATCGCGGAGAAATATGTGGCCCCGCCTTACACCACGGATTTCGCCATCCTGTTCTTGCCGACTGAGGGTCTTTACGCCGAAGTCTTGCGCCGCCCCGGCCTGATGCAGGCATTGCAACGCGAACACCGGATTACCCTGGCCGGGCCAACCACGCTTCTGGCGATGCTCAGTTCGCTGCAAATGGGCTTTCGAACGCTCGCGCTGGAGAAGCGATCGAGTGAGGTCTGGCAGGTCTTGGGTGCCGTCAAATCCGAGTTCGGCAAGTTTGGAGAAGTGCTCGCCAGGGTCAAGTCACAAACCGAAACCGTGCTCAAGAGCATCGACAGCGCCGCAACCCGCAGCCGCGCCATGGATCGGGTCTTGAGAAAGGTTGAGGCGCTGCCTGATCAGGAGGTTCAGGCGCGCATCGTCGCCGATCCCCCCTCAGGCCGCGGACTGCATGGATCCTGAGGACAGGATGCGTATTCCTTGGCGATCTTCCCGCATGGCCGTCAGCAGCGCGCGAGCCACCTGGCTGGCTTGAATCGAGCGGTAGTCTCTCGGCAACAGGGGGCCGAGCAGACGCATCGCCGCCAATCCGACTCGCTCGGCGGGACGCGCGGTCTGAGACAGGCTTGCACGGTCGCCCGCCAACAGCGAGGGGCGGGCAATGATCAGCGCGGGAAAGTTCAGCGCGCGAAGCGCCTCTTCCATCTCGCCCTTGACCCGGTTGTAGAAAACCCTTGAGTCCGAAGCCGCTCCCATGGCGCTTACCACTCCTAATTTCGTAGCACCCAACGCTTTTGCTGTCTTGGCTACAGCCAGGACAGCATCAAAATCAAGGGCTCGAAAAGCACTTTGACTGCCGGCCACCTTGATGGTGGTGCCCAAAGCGATGAAGACTTCGTCAAAGCGCTCAACGTCTCGCAGCAGCGGTTGTGATTTCAGATCGCTGACATGACCAATCAATTTTGGGTGCGGTTGCGTTGGTGCGCGCCGGCCAACCCAGTGAATCGGCCCATAGCCATCATCGGCCAACAGACCCGCGAGGACCTCCCGACCGACCAGACCGGTTGCTCCCGCCACCAATGCCACCCGTGCCGCCATAGGAACCTCCACGTCGATTGCCGCCACCGAAACCACCGCCGCGGCGTGCGCCGCTGCGCTCGGCCATCATATCAACGCTGGTACGCATCGGATCAGGCTGGCTCTGCGATGACGTGGCCGGTGTCACCTTGCTGGTGCCGTGGCGGCCGCCACTCCCTCCCCGACCCGATGTCGGGTGCGCGCCACGCCCCAGCGGTTCACCCAGCGGGTTGGGCATGCGTGCTGTGGCGCCGCGTTGCCCGTTGCCGCCGGCCCCGCGCCTGGGTCCCGAAGTCGATGAGTCCTCGTCCTGTGGCACATTTCTGCGCTCGCGCACCCTTTGCATCATCTCGGAGCGGGCAGCCTTCGCGGCGGCCTGCATGACTTCGCGGCTGGGGGGCCTTCCAGCGCCGCCCCAAATGGTCTGGCGTCCCATGGCAATGGGCTCGGCCTTTTCGCCGGGCTCGGGCATGAATCCTTCGACGATCTCGACGGCAATGTCCTGCCCGGTGAATCGCTCAATCGCCTGCATAAACCCTTCTTCGTCCAGACAGACCAAGCTGACGGCCTGACCGTCAGCGCCGGCGCGCCCGGTCCGACCGATGCGATGCACATAGTCTTCGCTGACATTCGGGATGTCGTAGTTGACCACGTGCGGGAGGTCATCGATGTCGATGCCACGCGCCGCAATGTCGGTGGCAACCAGGGCACGAATATCGCCGCTCTTGAAACCCGCCAGCGCCTGGGTGCGGGCAACCTGGCTCTTGTTGCCGTGCAGGGCCATGGCATTGATGCCGTGCTTGATCAGGAACTCGGCGACGTTGTTGGCGCCAAACTTGGTGCGCGTGAATACCAGAACCTGGCTCCAGTTGTTCTTTTCGATGATATGTGCCAGCAGCGCCTTCTTCTTGCCGCGCCCCACCGGGTGTATGAGCTGCGTGATGCGTTGCACCGTGGTGTTGCCGGGCGTGACCTGGATACTCAGAGGATTCTTGAGGAGTGTGTCAGCCAGTTCCCGAATTTCGTCGCTGAAGGTGGCGGAAAACAACAGACTTTGTTTGGCCTTCGGAACCACCGCCAGGACTTTCTTGACATCGTGGATGAATCCCATGTCGAGCATGCGGTCGGCCTCGTCAAGCACCAGAATCTGTACCTGTCCCAGGTCGAGCACGCCCTGTTGGAGCAGATCCAGCAGGCGCCCCGGCGTGGCCACCAGAATATCAACGCCTTTCTTGACGCGGTCGATCTGTGGATTCAAACCAACGCCGCCAAAAACAACGGTTGACGTCAGTTCAACGTACTTGCCGTAGGTTTGCACGGATTCCTCAACCTGCGCCGCGAGTTCACGTGTGGGGGTCAGGACCAGGGCGCGAATGCCGATACCGCCAAACTTGCTTCGGGTGCGTTCACTGGTGCTCAGTTTGTGCAGCATGGGCAGTACAAAAGCTGCGGTCTTGCCGGTACCGGTTTGGGCGCCACCGAGCAGGTCGTGGCCTTCAAGCACTGCAGGGATGGCCTGCGCCTGAATGGCCGTGGGTGACTCGTAACCCTGCTCCAGCACGGCCTTGACGATGGCCGCAGCCAGCTTAAGTTCTTCAAATTTCATAGTTTGGCGCCCATCCTGGGCGCTATGGCACCGGCCCGTCTTGATGCTTGACGCACCGAGTCAGTCAAAGGCCAATGGATACAAAGGTGGAACGGATGCGCTAGGCTCTGTTCCCAGCAAGGTGCTGGCATTGTGGGCAACTGACGCGCCACAACGGACTTTATTATCTCACGAACCTTGGTTTCTGATCGAAGGGCAGTCAAAATCACGCTTGTGGCCACAAGTGTCGAGGCATCGTGGCATTGGAAACAATGTGTTAGGGCTACTATTCGTGCGGAGTGCCGACGTGGACAATATCCGTTGAGGCTCAAAGGGGCGAAGTTGATGGGACCGGTTCAATGAAGAAATTCCTGCTTCGGCGTGTTGGCGTGGCGGATGATCAATCCAGCACGCGACCCACGTTGCACGACTGTCTGGAGTTGGTCATGCAGCAGTCCGACACCCTGATCGACGACGTACTCGATGGGCTCTCGGTGCTTGCCAAGGCAGCCGGCAAGGAAGCCTTGGGAGTGCAGCATCCAGTGAGCAAGGCTGCCGTCAACTATTTGAATCATCAGGCTTCGCTTGTCAAGGCGACCTTTGCAGAGCAACTGCGCATGGGTGTCTTCAACAGCGGCACGCAAGACATGGCCGAGCAACCCGTGGTACGTTTTGATGACCTTCAATTGCTCGACAGCCGGCAGATCGATGCGAGCATCGAGTTTGCACTGGCACAGCAAGAGGTGTTTCGCTGCGTTGACGACGTGCTGCGTCCGCTGAACGCCTTGATCAGCAGCCTGCTTGGTTGGATCACGGTGCAGCCCCAGATCAATCCGCTCAAGCCTGAGGCCTTTGTGCGCGCGTTGCAGACCAGCCTTGCCAAGCATGCGCCTGACGAAGCCACCCGCTCGGCCTTGATCATGCCGGCGGCAGGCTTGCTCGGGGTCAGCCTGCATCAGTTGTATCGGGAACTTGGTGACTGGCTCAGATCGCAGGGCGTGGAGCCAGCCACGCCGGTTGGAACCGCGATCAATGCTACGGCCTCTGCGCAGGGTAAGACGGCAGAGAATTCGGTCGCGCGCACCCTGCTCACCCTTGACAAGCTGCGTAAGCTGCTGACCGGTGAATTTGACCAAGGCCTGGATCGCTCGGGCGCGCAGGACTTCTTGCATACAGTGCCTGCCTCGTACATCGCGCTTGAGGATATGAAGTTGGTGGAACCGATGATGAAGCGCTTGGCCAAGCGTGCCAGTCTGCCTGTCGACGTTAGCGCCAAAGTGGACTCGGGCGAGAGAAAGATTGTCCGTGAGCCCACGCAAGGCAAGCAACTGGGTCGGCAATTGGGCGCCGAGGTGGTGCGCTTGATGATTGACAACCTGGTGCAAGACCAGCGCATGCTGCTGAAGGTGCGTGATCAGGTACAGTTGTTGCAGCCCGTGCTGTTGGCGCTGTCCCAGTCTGATCCGCGCTTCTTCAGCGAGCGCCAGCATCCGGCGCGGCAGTTCCTGGACCGCGTTACCCATCGAAGCCTGGCCTACACCTCGGAACGGGATGAGGGCTTCTTCCAGTTTTTGAAGTCTGTTTCGGAAGCGGTCGACGTGCTGGTTGCCGGGGAGGGTGATGCCGGTGCCTTCGCAATGGTGCTGCGCGGGCTCGAAGAGGGTTGGACGGCGGACGAAGTGGTCCAGCGCCAGCGCAATGAAGAGGCGGCCCGCGCTCTTTTGCACGCCGAGCAGCGAAACCTGCTCGCCCAGCGCTTGGCGGAAGATTTTCAGGAGCGTCAACGAGATAAGGATATTCCGGAATTGGTGGCGGGCTTTCTTCGCGGACCATGGGCTCAGGTGGTGGCCGAATCGCAACTAAGCTGCGCGGACGGCAGCACCGATGCTGACAACTACCTGGCTCTGGTTGATGACCTGATATGGAGTGTGCAACTCAAACTTGCCAGGCGCAATCGCACCAGACTGGTCCAACTGGTCCCGAACCTGCTCGTCAAGCTGCGCCAGGGCTTGCAACTGATAGGCTATCCGGAAGAGCGCATCCCGGCATTTTTTGATGCCCTGATTTCGATCCATGAGAAGGTGTTTGAGGGGCCACGGATGCCGGCGCAGCCGGAGTTTGGCCTACCGGACGGTGGTGATTCCGGCGAGGCCGACGATTCGGCGCTGACCGACGATGGGCAGGACTTCGCAGGATTTTGGGCGATGGATGGCGAGACACACGAGCTCGACCACCTTAGCACTGCGACCGATGTTGCAAAGGACGTTCCGGGTGCGTCGGCAATCGGTGATCTCAAGACCGGCGCGTGGGTTGAACTGATCGTTGACGGTGCCTGGCTGCGCGCACAGCTGACGTGGGCGAGTCCGCATCGAACACTTTTCATGTTCATTTCACGCGGTGGATTGGCGCATTCCATGTCGCGGCGGACCATGGAGCGATTGCGGATGCAAGGGTCGATCCGGTTTGTGTCCGACGGGCATGTCGTCGATAACGCGCTTGATGCCGTCGCGCAGACGGCTCTGCAAAACGAACTGGGTCAGGCACAAAATCCACACTGATGCGCGCGGATCGCCTTCGGGTCGGGGCGTGATGCGTCGATAATGATAGCTTTACCCGGCGCAGCACCAAAAGGATCCATGGCTCAATACGTATTTTCCATGAACCGCTTGGGCAAGATCATCCCGCCCAAGCGCTTCATTCTCAAAGACATTTCACTCAGCTTTTTTCCAGGCGCCAAGATCGGCGTGCTCGGCACCAACGGATCGGGGAAATCAACGTTGCTCAAGATCATGGCAGGTGTTGACAAGGAATTTGAGGGAGAAGCGGTTCCAATGGATGGCCTGAATATCGGCTATCTTCCGCAGGAGCCGCAACTCGATGCGGAGCAGAGCGTGCGCGAATGCGTTGAGACCGGGATGGAGGCGGTCATTCGAGCCAGGGCGCGCCTGGAGGAAATTTACGCCGAGTACGGTGACGAAGGCGCTGATTTCGATGCGCTCGCCGACGAGCAGGCCAAGATGGAGGCGATCATCGGTAGCGCAGGCACCGACTCGGAGCACCAACTCGAGATTGCGGCGGATGCGTTGCGCCTACCGCCTTGGGACGCGCGGATCGCCGTGCTCTCGGGCGGCGAGAAGCGCCGCGTTGCGCTGTGTCGCCTGCTGCTATCTAAACCCGACATGCTCCTTCTCGATGAACCGACCAATCACCTTGATGCCGAGTCGGTCGACTGGCTCGAGCAGTTCCTGTTGCGCTATCCGGGAACGGTGGTGGCCATCACGCACGATCGTTACTTCTTGGACAATGCCGCGGAGTGGATTCTCGAACTCGACCGGGGCGCGGGCATTCCTTACAAGGGAAACTACAGTTCCTGGCTGGAACAAAAACAGGAGCGACTGGCACAGGAACAAAAAGGTGAGGAGTCGCGTGCCAAGGCCCTGAGGAAGGAGCTGGAATGGTCGCGCCAGAACCCGAAGGCGCGGCAGGCGAAGAGCAAAGCCCGGTTGACGCGCTTTGAGGAGCTTTCTGATTTTGAGTACCAGAAGCGCAACGAGACCAATGAGATCTTCATTCCGGTTGCGGATCGGCTCGGCAACGAGGTCATCGAATTTGTCAATGTCAGCAAAGCGTTTGGTGATCGGGTCCTGATCGACAACCTGAGTTTCCAGGTGCCGGCCGGGGCGATCGTCGGAATCATTGGCCCCAACGGCGCGGGGAAGTCGACGCTGTTTCGAATGATCGCTGGCAAGCAAAAGCCCGATTCCGGCGAGGTCAAGATCGGCTCGACCGTGAAAATGGCATTTGTCGACCAGCATCGTGATGATCTGGCCAATGAAAAAACGGTGTGGGAAGATGTCTCGGGAGGGCTTGATATTCTGAATGTTGGCAAATTTCAGATGGCAAGCCGCGCCTATTGCGGCAGATTCAACTTCAACGGGGCGGACCAGCAAAAGCGCGTTGGCACGCTTTCGGGCGGCGAGCGCGGTCGTCTGCACCTGGCGAAAACCTTGATTGCGGGCGGCAACGTCCTCATGCTCGATGAACCGTCAAACGATCTCGATGTGGAGACGCTGCGTGCCATGGAGGAGGCCTTGCTTGAGTTTGCCGGCTCGATCATGGTGATCAGTCATGATCGCTGGTTTCTGGATCGTATCGCCACGCACATACTCGCCTGCGAGGGCGACAGCCAGTGGACCTTCTTCGATGGCAATTACCAGGAGTATGAGGCCGACAAGAAGCGCCGATTGGGGGAAGAGGGAGCCAAACCGAAACGAATGCGGTTCAAGGCGCTGAAGTAGACCGGGCGCTCAGATCCGTGGCAGCCGGCCAGTGCATGCCCGAACTGGTGAAGGATTTCGCTGCCATGGTGCCACGAACGATGGCGCGGGCGGTGACTTCGGCAGCCAGCGTGCACAACATCAGCATGCCAGCGGTCTTGCCTGCCTTGCCGGTGCCCAACGCAAACATCGTATCGCCGTCGAGCATGGTATGCACCGGGTTGATGGCACGGGCCAGTCCATCATGCGAAACCTGTGCCAGCCTGTGTGCCTGAGCCTTGGTCAGTATGGCGTCGGTCGCAATCAAGCCGATGGTTGTATTGGTGCCGGCTAGCAACGCTTGCGGGTTCACCCCAGCGACGATCGCGTCGCGGCTGCCCATGATGGAACTGCCGTCAAGACTGCGCGCACCTGCAAGGACTTTTCCGCTGGCTGGGTCGATGACGTCACCCACAGCGTTGCAGGCAACGATGGCGCCTACGGTGATTCCATCGACGGTCATTGAAGCGCTTCCCAAACCACCACGCATCGCGCGGCCCAGGCCAAAAATCTTTCCCACCAGGGCTCCGGCGCCGGCACCGACACTACCCTCTTGCGGAGAAGCATTGCAGGCGTTGGTACAAGCCAGGTAGCCGGCTCTGGCATCGGGGCGGATCTTGGCGTCGCCTACAGGAAGATCAAACAGCACGGCGGCGGGAACAATCGGCACCAACCCGAAGCCGACTTGCAGACCGATGCTGTTCTCTTCCAGCCATTGCATGACGCCAGTGACCGCATCGAGTCCCCAGGCACTGCCCCCGGCCAGTACCACCGCATGCACGTGCTCGACCAGATGGCTCGGGTGCAAGAGGTCGGTCTCGCGGGTCCCGGGTGCGCCGCCGCGCACATCCACCCCGGCCACGGCGCCCCCTCTGACAAGGATGACGGTGCAGCCAGTCGGGCGCCGCAGGTCGGTGAAGTGACCTACCTCGACCCCCAGGACCCGGGTGACCGATCCATCCGAAACGTCAGGGCCTTGCATGTCTCCAGACTGAAATGACGACTTAATGCCCCAGGATCTTCGACAAGAAGTCCTTGCTGCGTTCACTCTGTGGATTGTTGAAGAAGTCGTGCGGATTGTTTTGCTCGACGATCTGCCCCTGGTCCATAAAGATGACACGATCAGCTACGGCTTTGGCAAAACCCATTTCGTGGGTCACGCAGATCATGGTGATGCCTTCGCTGGCCATTTCGATCATCACGTCGAGTACTTCCTTGATCATCTCGGGGTCGAGCGCCGACGTCGGTTCGTCAAACAACATGATTTTCGGCCGCAGGCACAGGGCGCGCGCGATCGCCACCCGTTGTTGCTGACCCCCGGAGAGCTGCAGTGGGTACTTGTTTGCCTGTTCGGCGATGCGCACGCGCTCCAACTGCACCATAGCCTTCTCTTCCGCTTCCCTTTTTGGGATCTTGCCCACCCACATGGGCGATAGTGTCAGATTTTCCAGCACACTCAAGTGTGGAAACAGATTGAACTGCTGGAAGACCATCCCGACTTCCTTGCGAACTTGATCGATGGCTTTGACGTCGTCGCTGAGTTCCACGCCGTCGACAATCAGCCGACCCTGCTGGTGTTCCTCAAGCCGGTTGATGCACCGAATCAGGGTCGACTTGCCCGAACCCGACGGGCCGCAGACTACGATCCGCTCGCCCTTGGTGACCGTCAGGTCAATGTCGCGCAACACGTGGAAATTGTTGCCGTACCATTTGTTGACTTTGTCGAATGTGATGATGGCTTCAGACATGGTATTTTTCTGGTGTTGGGGAATCAACGGGCCTTGCCCTTGTTGGCCTGTTTCTCGATCCACCGGCTGTAAAGTGACATAGAAAAGCAGAAGCCAAAATAGATCAGTGCGATGAACAGGTAGCCTTCGATCTTGAAGGGTCGCCAGTCGGCGTCGGAGTTCAGGGCCAATCCAAGCGCGCCAAGCAATTCATACAAGCTCACGATCGTTACTAGCGAAGTGTCCATGAACATGGAGATGAAATTGTTCATGATGCCGGGAACCACCATCCCCAACGCCTGCGGCAGCACGATCTTGCGTTGAGTTTGCCAATATGAAAGCCCCAGGGTCGCCGCCGCTTCGACCTGGCCCTTGGGCACTGCTTGCAGACCTCCGCGAATCACTTCGGCCATGTACGCGGCGGCAAACAGGGTGATACCCACCAGTACCCGGATGAGCACATCGATTGAAAAGCCCACCGGCATGAACAGCGGGAACATGAACGAAGCCATGAACAACACCGAGATCAATGGCACACCGCGAATCAGTTCGACGTAGATCGTGCAGAAACTTCGGATCGCCGGCAGGTTCGACCGCTTTCCCAGTGCAACCAGCAAGGCCAGCGGAAATGCCATAACCATTGCCAGGGTGGCCAGCAATATGGTCAGTGGCAGTCCACCCCAGCTATCGGTTTCGACCTTGGAAAGACCCACTACGTTGCCATACATCAGGGCAAAAAAGCACGCCAAGACACCCACCCACAGCAACACCAGCCAGGATCGCCAGAACATCCGCATGCAACTGGCGACTATCAGCGCCATCAACAAAGCGGTCGCAACGAGCGGACGCCATTGCTGATCGAAGGGATACCGACCGAACAGGATCAGTCGGTACTTTTCCGCGATAACACCCCAACAGGCGCCGGCGCCATCTGCCCGGCAGGCGTCTGCCAGCGGTCTCCAACTGGCGTTGAAGATCGCCCAGTTAAGCAACTGGGGGATGTACCACAACAGCAGGCCACCGATGATGATCGTTGAAACCGAAGTCATCGGGTCGCCAAACAGGTTGGTTCGCAGCCAGGCCACCGGGCCCTCGGTACGAACTGGCGCCCGCCGCGGTTCAATCGGATTGAAAGTGTATCCAGTCATGGTTGCCGCCTGTCCTTTAGCGTTCCTTGATCGCAGAACGGGCGTTGTACCAACCCATCAGCAATGACGTGGCCAGGGATGTGCTGAGATAAACCAGCATGACCAGCGAAATACACTCGACCGCGCGGCCGGTCTGATTCAGGGCGGTATTGGCAATCGACACCACATCCGGGTATCCGATGGCAACCGCCAAGGAAGAATTCTTGGTGAGATTGAGGAATTGATTGGTCATCGGGGGAATAATCACCCGCAGCGCTTGAGGCAGCATGATTAGCCGCATCGTAAGGCCACGGCTCAAGCCCAAGGCAGCAGCAGCCTCGGCCTGGCCCGCTGCTACGGATTCAATGCCCGCCCGGACAACTTCGGCGACGTAGGATGCCGTGTAGACCGTGAGACCGAGAAGGACGGCCAGGAATTCGGGTGTTAGCGAGCCTCCGTTTTCGATGGAAAATTCTCCGCGCACCGGAAAATTCATCATCGTCGGGGCGCCACCCAGGGCCCAGCCCACCAAACTGCACAGGATCGCAATGATGACCGGAACCAAGAACATGCTGCGCGGGATTCCGGTTTCCTCAAACTGATGCAGCGCGTGGCGCCGGTACAGCCAGGCCACGCCCATGCCAAGCACCAGCCCAACGCCGGCCCAGGCCTGGCCCATAGACCAAACCGGAACCGGGAACTTCAGCCCGTTTTTGCTCAGGAAGAACGGCCCCACGTGCCAGGCTTCCGTGGCCGCTGGCAACAGGTCGGTGAGCATCAGGTACCACATGAGCAACTGCAACAGGATTGGCACGTTTCGAAAAAATTCGACGTAGACCCTGCACAGGCCTCGAACCAGGGCATTGCGGGAAAAGCGGCCAACCCCAATCAGTGTGCCAATGATGGTGGTCAAAAAGATACCAAGAATCGCGACACGCAGGGTGTTGCTCACCCCGATCAGAAAGGCAGCAAGGTAATTTTCGTTCGAGTCAAAGGGGTAGAGGCTCTCGCCGATGGAAAATCCAGCTGTCTGGGTCAGAAAGTCGAAACCGCTTTGAATGCCGCGGACTTTCATGTTGGTCAGCGTGTTGTGTGCCAGAAACCAGACCGCCAGGGCGATCACACCGACGGCAACAATCTGGTAGATCAGCCCTCTGAAAGCCTGACTGCGCCAGGACCAGTTCTTCTTCTTGGGAGCAGAGTGAGGAGTCATGGGGTCGGATACTCTGTCAACAACGCAAAAATGCCGCCTGCAGGGACAGCCTCGCAGACGGCACGGAGGTCAATCCGCAGGACTTAGCGAATCGGATAGGCGTACATCAAGCCACCATGGTTCCATAGATTGTTCACGCCGCGTGGAAGGCCCAGGGCCGACTTCGGACCCACGTTGCGTTCAAAGATCTCGCCGTAGTTGCCAGTCGCCTTGAGTGCACGTGCCATCCAGTCTTTGTCCAGACCCAAAAGTTTGCCAGTGTCTTCCGTGGTGCCAAGAATGCGCTGCACCACGGGGTCTGTACTGCTTGCCTTCATGGCATCAACGTTGGCCTGGGTGACGCCGTACTCTTCAGCTTCAAGCAAGCCATAGATCACCCATTTGACGATGGCAAACCATTCATCGTCACCCCGGCGGACCATCGGGCCAAGTGGCTCTTTGGAAATCAACTCTGGCAGGATCAAGTGCTCCTTCGGGTCTTTGGCTTCCTTGTTGCGCACCGAGGCCAGTCCGGAGGCGTCTGTGGTGTAGGCAATGCAGCGGCCGGCGAAATAGGCGCCGGTGGCCGCCTCCACTTTCTCAAACACGACTGTTTTGATGTTTAACGCGTTGGCCTTGGCGTAGTCGTTGAGATTCTTCTCCGTGGTTGTGCCAGATTGCACGCAAACAGTTTGGCCCTTGAGTTGCTTGGCACTCTTGATCTTGCTCTTGACCGGAACCATGAAACCCTGACCATCATAGTACGTGACGACCGTGTCGTGCAGGCCCAGGGAGGCGTCACGAGTCAGGGTGAACGTCGTGTTGCGTGAGAGCAGGTCAATTTCGCCCGACTGCAATGCCGTGAAGCGTGCCTGTGCACTCAGCGGTACATACTTCACTTTTTCTGCATCTCCGAGGGTCGCCGCTGCAACCGCACGGCAGACGTCGGCGTCCAGCCCGGTCCACTTGCCCGAGGAGTCGGCCGCGCTAAAGCCTGCCAGCCCGGTATTGACACCGCAAACGACCTGCCCGCGAGCCTTGATTGCATCGAGCGTCTTGCCGGCGTGCGCCGGCACCATCATCAAGGCTCCGATGGCTGCTACCGCGGCCGTCAGGATCCTGAGCTTATTTACGTGCATTTTTTTACTCCTAAAGAAAACTATCAACAAGACCGGACTCCGACGAGCATCCGAGCGGCCAACGAGAAGCGACTACTCTAGCAGTTTGGTCATGCTAGTTCATCGGGGTTTACGCGGCACAAGGCTGGCTTTCTGCTCGAATTTCGCTGAATCAAACCAAATTTCATAAAAGCAATAAGTGTGCCACAATTAAGACTTGGTTCCCAATGAGTCTTGGGGGCGGGCCTTCCGGCAGTCGGGCTGGCCACCGCGTCCCCCCTGCGACAGCTTGTTCAGCGAGCCAAGCCGCAGTCCCGTATCCTTCGAGGCTTGTGCCAATCTTGGCACCACCGTGTCAACCTCATCTTCAAGGTGTGTTTTCATGATTGATCCCCCGGGGACGCAGGTCCCGCCTCGCAGTTGCGTTCCTCCGGCGCACTACCGTTTTTGGCCACGACGCGTCGCGCACAGCATCAGTGCGCCAGCGACCTCACTCTGGGACAACCTGGAGACCAATGCTCGGCGCTACCCCGACAAGGCGGCACTGGTGTTCTTCGGGCGGTCCCTCAGCTACTCGGAGTTGATGCGTCAAGCCGAAAGGGTCGCGGCGTGGTTGTGCGCGTGCGGGGTAACCAAGGGTGAGCGCGTTGTGCTGTGCATGCAAAACTGTCCGCAACTCGTGATCTCACACTTTGCAATCCTGCGGGCCAATGCTGTCGTGGTTCCGGTCAATCCCATGAACCGCGCCGAGGAGCTCAAGCACTACATCATCGACCCCGACGCGCGGGTTGCCATCACGACCTCGGACCTGGCCGCAGAATTGGCACGCGCGAGCAATGCCTTGGAGCCTGCGCAAAGGCTCAAAAGACTGCTGGTCACCCACTTCACCGATGCCTTTGATGCCTCGATTGTCGGCGACGATGCCCCGCCCCCGGTGTGGGCCGACTGGCTACTTGGACGACATGCATCGCCCGAATTGGATGGGGGCCAGGTGCTCGACTGGACGCAGGCTTTGCGGGGCACTGTCGCGGCCCCCAGCTTGCGGACAGGGCCAGACGATCTGGCCGTTCTGCCCTACACCAGCGGAACCACCGGCGTACCCAAAGGCTGCATGCATACCCACGCAAGCATCATGCACAACGCGGTGGCCAGTGGCCTGTGGGGCAACGGGTCGGCCGAGAATGTGGTCCTGGTGGTGGTGCCAATGTTCCACATCACGGGCATGGTCAGCCTGATGCATACGGGTATCCGAGGCGGGGCGACACTCGTGATCATGCCGCGCTGGGACCGCGAACTCGCCGGGCGCTTGATCTCGCGCTGGCGCGTGACGCACTGGACCAACATCCCGACCATGGTGATCGATTTGCTCGGCAGTCCCAATTTTGAACGCTTCGATCTCTCCAGCCTGGTGTACATAGGAGGCGGCGGGGCAGCCATGCCCCAGGCGGTGGCAC
>JAKANU010000184.1 GCA_021812315.1 Pseudomonadota bacterium | reverse complement strand
GCGTGCGGCGTGGACTGCGGCGTGGTCACGATCTCCACGACGTCTCCGTTTTTGAGTTCGGTGCGCAGTGGCACCTGCTCGCCATTGATCCGCGCGCTTTGGGTTTGGTCGCCCACGTTGCTGTGAATTGCGTAGGCGAAATCGAGCACGGTGGCACCCCGGGGCATGGCCATGATCTGGCTCTTGGGCGTAAAGACATACACGGCGTCGGGGAACAGGTCAACCTTGACGTGGTCCCAGAACTCGGCGGCATCGCGGGTCTCATTCTGGATGTCGAGCAGGGACTGCAGCCATTTCGACCCCATTCGGTCGTTGTCGCTGGCCTCGGGCTCGGCCGCGACCCCGATCTTGTAGAGCCAGTGCGCCGCCACGCCGGACTCGGCAACCATGTTCATGGCTTCGGTGCGAATCTGGAATTCGACGTTGACGCCCGATGGGCCGACCAGAGTGGTGTGCAGTGACTGATAGCCATTGAGTTTGCTGATTGCGATGTGGTCCTTGAACTTACCGGGAAGGGGCTTGTAGAGCTGGTGCAGCACCCCCAGGGCGGTATAGCACTCGGTGATGCTCGGGACCAGAATCCTGAAGCCGTAGATGTCCGTCACCTGGGCAAAACTCAGGTGTTTGACTTCCATCTTGCGGTAGATGGAGTAAAGGGTTTTCTCGCGTCCGCTGACCTTGACTTCAAGTCCGTTGGCGGCAAAAGTGCCTTCGACCTCCGCCTGGACTTTTTGGATCAAGTCGGTTCGTCGGCTACGCGCCTTGGCAATGGCTTTGGCGAGGATGGCGTAGCGCCAGGGTCGCAAATGACAGAAGGCGAAGTTCTGCAGTTCCCGATAGGTCTGGTTCAGCCCCAGGCGATGCGCTATGGGCGCATAGATATCCAGCGTTTCGGAGGCGATCCGCGCCCACTTCTCGCGTGGCGCGTCCGATAGCGTGCGCATGTTGTGCGTGCGGTCGGCCAGCTTGATGAGAATGACGCGCACGTCACGCGCCATCGCCAGCAGCATCTTTCGGAACGATTCGGCCTGGTTTTCTTCGCGCGTGTTGAAATGCAATTTGTCAAGTTTGGTCAAGCCGTCGACCAGTTCGGCCACCTGCGCACCGAAGTGCTCGATCAGCTCGGCCTTGGTGACACCACAGTCTTCCAGCGCATCGTGCAGCAGAGCTGCCATCAGTGCCTGGGCGTCGAGTTTCCATTCGGCGCACTGGGCGGCTACCGCGATCGGGTGCGTGATGTATGGTTCGCCGCCGTGGCGCACCTGTCCCAGATGTGCCTGGTCGGCAAAGCGGTAAGCCAGCCGCACCTGCTCAAGCTCGGCGGGACTGAGGTAATCGAGCCTGGCGGTCATGCTTGCGAAACTTGCGGCTGCCGCGTTGCTCACGGCCGGTTCAGACAGGCTCGGTACCGGCACGCTGGCTGGTGCGTGCGGATCCATGCGGGGGAGTGATTTTCGGCCTTTGCTCACCCCTCAAATATAGCCTGCGGCCGCCGCTTTGCCGACGGCGACAAAAAAAAGCACCGCGCGCGGTGCTTTGAATTGAACCGGCGCAGTGGTCAGATGGGAACCTTCTTGAGCATTTCCAGACCAATCTTTCCCGCCGCAATTTCGCGCAGGGCCGTGACCGCCGGCTTATTCTTGCTCTCGACCTTGGGCGCATGGCCCTGGCTCAACATGCGGGCGCGGTACGAGGCAGCCAACACCAACTGAAAACGGTTGGGCATCTGCACCAGGCAGTCTTCAACGGTAATACGGGCCATGCGATTCTCCGAAAAGTCAGGAAGGCGAACTAGGAAATGTTCAGTGCGATGAAAGTTTGGGCTCGGGTGCGACGCTGCGCTGCATACTTGAGCCGCTGGGCATGAACGATTGCTTTCAAATCGAAAAGCGCACGATCAAACAGCTCGTTGATTATAACGAAGTCGAACTGATCGACCTGAGCCACTTCGGCTGCGGCATTGCGAAGGCGCAGGTCGATTACCTCGGCGGAGTCTTCGCCGCGGCGTTCCAGGCGCGAGCGCAGTTCGTCCCAGCTCGGCGGCAGGATGAAGATGCTTACCGCGTTGGAAAATATTCTGCTGATCTGCAACGCGCCCTGATAGTCGATCTCCAGGATCACATCGGCGCCCTGGGCGATACGTTCTTCGATGGCCTTCTTGGAGGTGCCGTAACGATACTGGTGGACATGCGCCCATTCCACGAAAGCCTGGGCCCGGATCATGGCGTCGAATTCAGTCTCGGAGACGAAGTAATATTCACGCCCATGCTTCTCCTGGCCACGTGGCGCACGGGTGGTGTGCGACACCGATGGCTGCACGTGCGCATCGAGCTCAAGCAGCGCCCGCACCAGGCTGGACTTGCCCGCACCGCTGGGCGCGGCAACGACAAACAGGTTTCCCGGGTAGTCCATGGGGGCGGTTTTTGGGGCCAATGCGAGGTGGGGCTATTCTAGGTTCTGCACCTGCTCGCGCATCTGCTCGATCAGAACTTTCATGTCGACCGAGATGTGGGTCAGTTCCAGCGCCGCCGATTTTGAACCCAGGGTGTTGGCTTCGCGGTGCAGTTCCTGAATCAGGAAGTCGAGTCGCTTGCCGATCTCCCCACCCTTGTGGAGCAGCCTTTCGATCTCGTCGAGATGTGAATGCAAGCGCGTCAGTTCCTCGGCCACGTCAATGCGCAGCGCGAACGCGGTGGCTTCGGTCAGGGCGCGCTCCTGCGCTGCCTGCGGCGCGACGCCGGGGTCGGGCAGGGCCATGGCTTCCTGCCAGCGGTCCAAGAAGCGCTGACGTTGCTGGGCGACAAGCTGGGGCACCAGTGGCCCGGCCTGAGTTGCCAGTACGCGGAGTTGTCCGATATGTGCCAGCAGCATGACCGCCAGGCGCGCGCCCTCGCGCTCGCGCGCCGAGCACAGCGCTGCAAGGGTTTGCTCGGCCAGGGCCAGCAGGTCTTCGCGCCAGTCGTGCCGGGCGACCCGCTGCCCGCTGGAGAAGCCGATGATTTCCGCCACGCTCAGGGTTCGAACCTCGGGTAGCCACGCCTTGATCCGCTCCTGCAGCGCGCCCAGACGCTGCAGCAGCCTCGTGTCGGGCTCGGCAAGCGTCGCCTGGGAACCGCTTTCGAGTACAGCACGCATTTCAAGCTTGCCGCGTTTGATCCTGGCGTTGACCAGGTCGCGCAACGCCGGTTCAAAGGCCCGGAGCTCCTCGGGCAGGCGAAAAGTCAGGTCCAGATAGCGGCTGTTGACCGAGCGCACTTCCAGGCCCAGGCGTCCCGGGGTGGAATCCTTGCCCTCTGACTCCGAATCCGGGCCGACCGCGCTGCATTGTGCGCTGGCAAACCCGGTCATGCTGTAAACTGGCATGGCAACAAATTGATCAATGGAATAGGCCTGAGAATAACCCGATTCGGGTCGAACCCCGGGGAGCGCGTCAGAAAATAATGTCGACCACCAAGCCAGCACCCTTGCCGCCCGATACGATGATCGGCGGCTACCGAGTTGTCCGCAAGGTCGCGGCGGGCGGGTTTGGCGTCGTGTACCTGGCGGTGGATTCCGAGGGCCAGCAGGTTGCCGTCAAGGAGTATTTGCCGTCATCGTTGGCAACCCGATCGCCCGGGGAACTCTCGCCACAGGTGCCACCGGACAAGCTCTCGTTGTACCGGTTGGGGTTGAAGAGCTTTTTTGAAGAGGGGCGCTCGCTGGCGCAGATCTCCCACCCGTCGGTTGTCAGCGTGATGAATTTCTTTCGCGAGAATGAAACCGTCTATATGGTGATGAATTTCCTTGAGGGTGCATCCCTGCAGGACTTCATCATCACGGCGCGCGATCTCAAGCACGCCAAGCTGTTTCGTGAGTCGACCATCCGCTCCCTGTTTGACGAAATCCTGCGCGGATTGCGAATTGTCCACCAGCACAAGATGCTGCATCTGGATATCAAGCCGGCGAACATCTTTATCACTGATGACAACAAGTCGGTGCTGATTGACTTCGGTGCGGCGCGCGAGGTGTTGAGCAAGGAAGGCAACTTCATCCGGCCGATGTATACACCGGGATTTGCGGCGCCGGAAATGTACCGGCGCGACGCTGCCATGGGGCCGTGGACCGACATCTACGCCATCGGCGCGTGCATTTACGCCTGCATGCAGGGGTACCCGCCCAACGAAGCACCGCAGCGTCTGGAGAAGGACCGCATTGGTGTGGCGCTGACGCGTTTGCGTGGCGTCTATTCGGACAATCTGATTGAAGTCGTGGAGTGGTGCATGTCGCTCGACGCGCTGTCCCGGCCGCAGTCGGTTTTTTCGCTCCAGAAGGAGCTCAACCGCGAAGGGGAGCGCCGCTACACCCGGCTTAGCGTGGGAGAGAAGGTTCGGCTGCAGTTCGATACCATGGTGTCGGACACCAAGAAGAACGTCCAGAAGGCGACGGGCTTCGGCCGGAAGACCAAATGAAATTCTCGGTCTTCCAGCTCAGTCGCAAAGGCGGGCGCAAGGTCAACGAAGATCGCATGGGCTACTGCTATACGCGTGGAGCCGGCATCTTCCTGCTCGCCGACGGTATGGGGGGACACCCCCAGGGCGAGGTCGCAGCGCAACTGGCCTTGCAGGCCATCTCCGAGCTCTTTCAAAAAGAAGCGAAGCCCGAGTTGGCGGATGTGGGGACGTTTCTGAGCGCGGCGCTGATGGCCGCGCACCACCGGATCTTGCGCTACGCGATAGAGAAGGGCATGCTCGACTCGCCGCGCACCACGATGGTGGCGGCGGTGCTGCAGGGCGGGGCGGTAAGCTGGATCCATTGTGGTGACTCCAGGCTCTATCTGGTGCGCCAGGGCGAGTTGCTGGCCCGTACCCGGGATCATTCCTTTCATGAACAGCGTCAAGTGGAAAAGGCCGGCCTGAAGGGCGCGGCGCCGATCAACCGCAATATTCTTTTTACTTGTCTGGGCTCGCCCACCAAGCCGGTTTTTGAGTTGGCAGGGCCGGTGAGCCTACAGCAGGGTGATCGCCTGATGCTGTGTTCGGACGGCCTTTGGACCAGCCTGAGCGAGGCTGACATCATCGATCAGTTGCAGCACAAGGCGGTCAGCGAGGCGGTCCCCGATCTGGTCGATCTTGCGCTGCAACAAGGCGGTGAGACCAGCGACAATGTTACGGTGCTCGCCGTGGAGTGGGAGACACCGAACGGATTTGCCACGACACGCGGCAGCATTTCAACCGATTCGATCAGCGACGGCGTTTTCGCCTCGACCGTGCAGGCGGGTTGGCTCGACTCCGGACTCGAGGACATGGACGACGCGGCGATCGAGCGTTCCATCGCGGAAATCAACGAAGCCATCCGCCGCTCGGGCGCGAAGAAAGTCTGAGCAGAACACCGCCATGACCGAGTTCCTGAGAAGTGGCGCGCGCGCCCACAACGCCCTGCGACCCGTGCGCATCAGTCGCCGCTACACGATGCACGCCGAGGGTTCTGTCCTGATCGAAGTCGGTGCCACGAAAGTTCTGTGCACCGCCTCGGTGGAGGAAAAGGTTCCGGGGCATCAACGCGGCAGCGGCCGGGGCTGGGTGACGGCTGAATACGGCATGCTGCCGCGGGCGACGCATACGCGTGGTGAACGTGAAGCGGCGCGCGGCAAGCAGAGCGGACGCACGCAGGAAATCCAGCGCCTGATCGGTCGCTCGTTGCGTGCTGTGGTGGATCTCGGGCTGTTGGGTGAGCGCACCATTCACCTCGATTGTGACGTGCTGCAGGCGGACGGCGGAACACGCACGGCTGCCATCACTGGCGCTTATGTCGCCTTGCATGACGCGGTGCAA
>JAKANU010000007.1 GCA_021812315.1 Pseudomonadota bacterium | reverse complement strand
ATCGGGTGTGCCACGCCGATCGCGTAGGCGACCTGCACCTGGCACTGGCGCGCCAGCCCGGCGGCGACGATGTTCTTGGCAACATAGCGCGTGGCATAGGCGGCCGAGCGGTCAACCTTGCTCGGGTCCTTGCCGCTGAACGCGCCGCCGCCGTGCGGGCAGGCACCCCCGTAGGTGTCGACAATGATCTTGCGTCCGGTCAGACCGCAGTCCCCTTGCGGGCCGCCGACGACAAAGCGGCCGGTCGGGTTGATGAGATATTTGGTGTCGGCCGTGATCCACTCCTTGGGCAGCACGGGCTTGATGATTTCCTCGCGGACCGCGTCATAGAACGCCTCGGTCATGCGATGGCCAAGACTCATCTCCGGGCTGTGCTGGGTTGACAGCACCACGGTGTCGATAGAGTGCGGCTTGCCATCAAGGTAGCGCATGGTGACCTGGCTCTTGGCGTCCGGGCGCAAGAAAGGCAGGCGACCATCTCTGCGCAGTTGCGCCTGGCGCTCGACCAGTCGGTGCGCATAGTAGATTGGCGCGGGCATCAGATCGGGGGTTTCGTCGCAGGCATAGCCAAACATCAGGCCCTGATCGCCGGCCCCCGTGTTGAGGTGGTCATCGGAGGCATGATCGACGCCCTGGGCGATGTCGTTGCTTTGCTTGTCGTAGGCCACCAGCACGGCGCAACCCTTGTAGTCAATGCCGTACTCGGTGTTGTCGTAGCCGATGCGTTTGAGCACGTCGCGGGCGACCTGAATGTAGTCGACGTGTGCGTTGGTCGTGATCTCGCCGGCCAGAACCACCAATCCGGTATTGCACAGCGTTTCGGCGGCAACGCGGGACTTTGGGTCTTCGCGAAATATTGCATCCAGAATCGCGTCCGATATCTGGTCCGCCACCTTGTCGGGGTGGCCTTCAGAGACTGACTCGGAGGTAAAAAGAAAATCGTTCGCCATGGCTTCAAGCTCCAATACAAGTTGCAACAGGTTCAAGGATCGCGTTGCTTTGGCTTGCCGCTTTCAGCGAACGCTTTAGCAGATTTGTTGACATCGACAAGGCACAATGGCGGCTGGCACCAACCCGATCAATGTGTGTCGCCCTGCAAGTAGTTCCGTAACTCAGCGACCCGAGCATTTTAGCCCAGTGATGATGACCATTTTCAGGATCTTGTCCGTCCTCCCGCTGTGGTTGGCGCACGGCTTGGGTTGCGCCATGGGCTGGCTGGTGTTCGCTGGTTCGGGCGTGTACCGCAGTCGATTCTTGGAAAACGCCCGGCAAGCCGGCGTCGGATGGCGACTTCGGATCGCTGCAGTCAGCGAGGCCGGCAAGCAGCTGACCGAGCTGCCACGCCTGTGGCTGGGCCGACCGGTAACTGTTCGCTGGGTCGGGGCCGGACATGTCGAGGCCGCGCTCGATGCTGGACGGGCCGTGCTGTTTCTGACGCCTCATCTGGGCTGTTTTGAGGTCACCGCGCAGGCCTATTCGCGGCGCTACGGCGGGCGGGCGCCGTTGACCGTCCTGTTTCGGTCGCCGCGCAAGGCCTGGTTGCGTGAGCTGGTTGCGACGGCCCGGGCGCGCGACGGGTTGCAGGTTGCTCCCACGACTCTGGGGGGAGTCAAACAGATGATCAAGGCGTTGCGGGATGGGCAGTGCCTGGGCCTGCTACCCGACCAGGTGCCGCCGCTGGGCCAGGGCGTCTGGGCGCCGTTCTTCGGCAGGGATGCGTACACGATGACGCTGGCGCAGAGGTTGGCGCGTCAAACCGGCACTTCGGTGCTGTTGGCCTGGGGCGAGCGTCTTTCCTGGGGACGCGGCTACCGCTTGCATGTTGAACCACTGACAGATGCCTTGCCAGCCGATAGCGTACGGGCCACCGGCGTGATCAATCGGCGCATGGAAGATCTGATCCGTCGCTGTCCGCAACAATACCTGTGGGGCTATGCGCGTTACAAGCAGCCGCGCCGGGAGTCTTGATCGTGTTGATCGGTGGCCTGAGTCAATCCAGGGTGTCATGCTGAGTCAACTTGGCATCGGCTTGATGCATTTGCTGGCCCGTTTGCCACTGGCGTGGCTGCGAGCCCTTGGCGGCTTGCTGGGCTGGCTGCTGTACGCCTTGGTGATACCCCGGCGGCGCGTCGCCAGCGTCAATTTGCGGCTTTGTTTTCCTGAATTGTCGAACCGGCAGATTCGCATGCTCGTGCGTCAGACCTTTGTCCGCTTCACCCAGGCCTGGCTGGATCGGGGCTGGCTGTGGCACGGCGCGCCCGAGCTGGTGCGCAAGCGCCTGCGGTTGACAGGTGCGCTCGACGACCTGCAGGGCAGCGATCCGGTAGTCATCTTCGCGCCACACTTTGTCGGACTCGACGCAGGCTGGACCGCATTGACGCAGCAATTGGGGCGTCGCCTTAGCACCATCTATACCGATCAGTCCAACAAGGTGCTCGATGCGTGGATGTTGCGCGGACGTCAGCGCTTTGGCCAGGCACGTTTGTTCGGGCGGATCGAGGGCGTCAAGGTGCTGCTTGCGGCACTGCGCGCGGGCGACCCTCTGTATCTTTTGCCCGACATGAATTTTGGCCCTGAGGAATCTGTCTTTGTGCCCTTCTACGGCATATCGGCGGCCACGGTGCCGAGCCTGTCAAGGTTCGCCCGTCTGGGTCGGGCCAAGGTGGTGCCGGTGGTGACGCGCATGACTGGACAGGGTTATGAGGTGCAGGTACTGCCGAGCTGGAAAGGGTTTCCCACCGGCGATGCGTTGGCCGATACCGCATTGATGAATCGCCGCTTGGAGAGGCTGATTGACAGCATGCCTGAACAGTACTTCTGGGTCCACAAGCGTTTCAAGGATCGGCCGCCGGGACTGCCGCCGGTCTATTAGGCTTGTTGCCGATTCATCCTGTACAGCATACGGGACAAGTGCTGGCAGCTATCAATGATGTAGCAAAAAGTCACCGATCCAGTGCGCTACCTCGTCTGGTTTTTCGTGCACGATCCAGTGGCTCGCACCTGGCACCGGTTGCAGCCTCAGGTCAGAGACGTAGTCACCAAGGCCTTCGATCAGTGCGCTCGGCAGCGCGATATCGTCCAGACCCCAGATCACCATTGTCGGCACAGAGACGGTCAAGGCCTGGTGCGAAATCTCCACCGTGGCGGCTGCCCGGTCCTGTGGCTGTGGGGGGCGCAGTGGCGATGCGCGGTACAGGTTGCAGCCTCCGCTCAGGCCGGCGTCCCACACGCCACGGTACTGTGCCTTGACCTCATCGGTCAGCCACGCCGGGTGCTGATCGCCCCTTTGAGTCCGGGTGAAAAATTCCCACAGACGCCGGTAGTCGTCTTGGGCCAGCAGCGCCTCTGCGTCCGGACGCACCAGAAAATTCATGTAGGCGCTGGCGGCTTGCTGTCTCGGGCTGCCTTTCAATTCGCGCAGGAAGGTTCCGGGATGTGGCGAGTTGATGATCACCAGCTGGTGCATCAGATGTGGCAGTCGGTTGGCCAGATTCCATGCTGCCGCGCCGCCCCAGTCGTGCGCCACCAGGGCGGCCAGCGCACCAGACTCTCCGGTCTGCGTCTTGATCAGCGCGGCGATGTCTTCGACCAGACGCTTGGGCCGGTAGTCCCGGACCTCTTTGGGCGCGCTGGAGTATTCAAATCCGCGCAAATTCGGGGCCACGCACCGATAGCCCCCGTTCTCCGGACGGGCAAAGTGCTCGAGCAGAAAGTCCCAGACAAACGCCCCCTCAGGAAAACCGTGCAGGAACATCAGCACGGGGCCTCCGGGGCGGCCCGCAGCGCGGCAACTAAGGACCACGCCGTGCGGCAAAGTCTGGTTGAATAGTTCAATGGTCATGGTTGCGCAGCGTCCCTTTCTGCAGGGTGGGTCCATTGCCACAGCAGAGCGGCGACTTCGTCGAGGCCCTGTCGGTTGGTCGCCGAGAACAGGCATACCTCGCCCCCGCCCGTCTGCAGCCGCATGATCGACAGCGCCCTGGCTTGTTCGGCGCGCGTGAGTTTGTCGGCTTTGGTAAGAATGACCAGAAAGCGCAAGCCCTGTTCAACTCGCGGGCGGACGATCTCGAGCAGCACTTCGTCGAGCTCAGTCAAGCCGTGACGCGGGTCGGTCATCAGGACGATGGCTCGGAGGTTTTGCCGGGTGACCAAGTAATTGGCCATCACCTGCTGCCAGCGTAGTTTGTCCTGTTTGGGCACCGCAGCGTAACCGTATCCGGGGAGGTCGGTGAGCACAGCGTCAGTGAGCCCCTGTTTGCCCAAGGCAAATAGGTTGATGTGTTGGGTGCGCCCAGGCCTTTTGGAGGCAAAGGCAAGCTGCTTTTGCTGTGTGAGCGTGTTGATGCAAGTGGACTTGCCGGCGTTCGAGCGGCCGACAAAGGCGATTTCCGGGACCTGCAGGGCAGGCAAGAAGTGCAGTTGCGGCGCCGACGTGAGGAACTTCGCCGTATGTAGCCAGCCCAGGGCAAGCTTGGCATGGGTCTGGGCGTCGGGGGGTGCCTTCGGTGACGGTGGCGCCGAAGCTGGCGGGTTGGCGTGTGTCGTCATTGCGTGGCCGGTAGAATCGCGGCCCCCATTGTAGAATCCAAGCGTCTTTTCCTCTTCGACGCCGCATTACCCATGAAGTTGCCTGCTTCCCTATTGTTCATTGCCATCGCGACCGCATGGTGCGTTGGCGGGTTTGCGCAGCAGGCGGCACCGGCGTCGAGTCCGACTCAGGCCAAGCCCGACCTGGCCAAGGGCGAGGCGAGTTTTGGTGCGGTTTGCGCGGCATGTCATGGCCCCGAGGGCAACTCGCTGATTCCGGGCAATCCCAAATTGGCGCAGCAACACGCACCCTACCTGATCAAGCAGTTGCAGGAATTCAAGTCTGGCAAGCGTGCCAACCCGATCATGTCGGGCGTGGCAGGCACCCTGACGCCGGCGGATGTGATCAATGTCGCCAACTGGTTGTCCACCCGGCAGGCCAAGCCCGGATTTGCCCGGGAAAAAGAGCTGGTGATTTTGGGCGAGCGCATCTATCGGGGTGGCATCGCGGAACGGCAGGTCCCCGCCTGCGCGGGCTGCCACAGTCCCAACGGCGCGGGTATTCCTGCGCAGTACCCACGCCTGAGTGGGCAGCATGCCGAATACGCGGTGGCCCAGTTGACCGGTTTTCGCGATGGCTTGCGCAAGAACAGCGTGCAGATGGCCGAGGTTACCGCGCGGATGAATGATCGCGAGATCAAGGCGGTTGCAGACTACATTGCCGGCCTGCGCTAGGCAATGGCAGGGAAGCGTCAAGGCGCCTTGGTTGATAACAGTTCGACGCTCATCTGATCGGCGACAGTTTCCCGGCGGCGGATAAGTCGCGAACAGTTGCCCTCAACCAGGACCTCAGGCGGGCGACCGCGCGAGTTGTAATTGCTGGCCATGCTCATGCAAAAAGCGCCCGCCGAGAGGACCGCCAGCCGGTCGCCTGGCTCAAGGGCCAAGGCGCGGTCATGCCCGATCCAGTCACCACTTTCGCAGACCGGGCCCACGACCTGCCAAATGGTGTTTGCCTGCCCGCGTGGCATCAGGGGCACGATCCCGTGATAGGCCTGATACATGGCAGGCCGTGGCAAGTCATTCATCGCTGCGTCCACCACGCAATAGTTCATTTGCTCGCCCGGTTTGAGATACAGCACTTCGGTCAAACAGACGCCGGCATTGCCGACCAGCGAGCGGCCTGGTTCAACCATCAGCAGACGTTGACCGAAGCCGCGGGCGTCGAGCCGCGTGCCAAGTAGCTTCCACAGTTGCTCGGCGCCTGGCGGTGACTCTCCGCTGTAATTGATGCCCAGGCCGCCGCCGAAGTCAATGTGCCCTATGGCGACGCCAGCGGCTTCGACGGCCTGTACCAAGTCGATCATCCGCTCGACGGCCTCGAGAAATGGCCCCTCTTGGGTAATTTGCGAGCCAATATGGCAGTCGATCCCGACCACGCGCACGCCCGCAAGCGCGGCGGCACGTTGGTACGCGGGCACGACACGTTCATGCGCAATGCCGAACTTGCTGTTCTTCAACCCGGTGGATATGTAGGGGTGTGTCTGGGGGTCCACGTTTGGATTCACTCTCAGGCTCACTGGTGCGCGCAGGCCCATGGCCAACGCCATCTGGTTCAATACTTCCAGCTCGGACTCGCTTTCGACGTTGAAGCAGCCAATGCCGGCTTCAAGGGCCGCGCGCATCTCGGCCCGGGTCTTACCGACGCCAGAGAAGATGACCCTGTTCGCGCTGGCGCCGACCGCCAGCACCCGCTCCAGTTCTCCCGCCGAGACAATGTCAAAACCACACCCGGCCTCAGCGAACACCTGGAGCACGCCCAGAGCCGGGTTGGCCTTGACGGCATAGCAAATTTGGACCTGGCGACCGGAAAATCCTCTTTGGTAGGCCTGCAGCGCCTCGAGCATCGCGGCCTTCGAATACACGAACAGCGGCGTGCCATGCTGCTCGGCGAGATCGGCCAGCCGGACATCTTCAAAAAAAAGGCCGCCCGCACGGTAGGCAAGATGGGGTTGACCGGGCAGATCTGGCGCATTCATCTTGGCGATCCCGGACTTGAAGCTGCGCGGCTCGGGGCATCGGGTGTGATGATGGCACTCGACTCAACCGATTGAGTCGGTAGATACAGGGGGCCCTGCTGACCGCACGATACCAGCGTTGCCGCACTCGCCCCAAGGACAATTGAACTGACTAGAATTTGGAGCATCCGCAACATGGTGAAATTGTAATGACCGACTCCGACTTCATGGACCAGGCCGAAACCCTGCTCAGGACCGTGGAGGCAGGCTGCGATCGAATCAACGATGCCTCCATGGCTGACATTGACAATCAGCGTGTCGGTGGCATGGTGACTCTGGTCTTTGCCAATGGCAGTCAAATCGTGATCAATTTGCAAAAGCCCTTGCATGAGGTATGGCTGGCGGCGAAATCGGGCGGCTATCACTACAGGTTTGACGGCCAGCGCTGGTTCGACACCAAGGGCGGCGGGGAGTTCTTCGCCAATTTGTCGCGGCTTGCCAGTGAGCAGGCTGGCCGCACGCTCAGTTTCTGAACAGGTCGAGAATTCTCTTCTTTTCGTCGGCTGGCGGCATGGCACGAATACCAATGTCTGAAGTGGCGCCTGGTTTGTCGGCCAGCCCTAGGCTGATGACTCCGGCGCCCCTGGCGTATTCGTTGTAATACCATTCGCCGCCAACGTTGACGACGCCTTCCGGAACGCTGGGCTCCATGACTGGAACGCCTTTGAGGGCATGGTCCATGAAGCGGATCCAGACCGGCAAGGCCAGACCGCCTCCGGTTTCACGGTCGCCGAGCTTGTGCGGCGTGTCATAACCAATCCACGTGATAGCGGTCAGGGTCGGCTGGAAGCCGGCAAACCATGCGTCCATCGCGTCGTTGGTGGTTCCGGTTTTTCCGTACAGATCCGGGCGTTTGAGCGTCGCCTGCGCCAAGGCCGCTGTGCCCGAGAGCGTGACTTCTTGCAACAGGCTATCCATGATGAAGGCGTTGCGTGCATCAATCACCCGGCGCGACTCGTCAAGCATGGGTGGCTTGGTCTCCTGGAGCACCTTGCCTTTTTGCTCGGTAACCTTGCTGATCAGCCATGGGTTGACCCGATAGCCACCATTGGCGAAAACCGAATACGCCGAAGCCATCTGCATCGGGGTCACAGACCCTGCACCCAAGGCCATCGTCAGGTACGGAGGGTGTTTATCCTCGTCGAAGCCGAATCGCGTGATCCATGCTTGGGCATTTTGAGTGCCCACAGCCTGCAGCAAACGAATCGAAATCATGTTCTTGGACTTCGCCAAACCGCGGCGCAAGGTCAACGGACCGTCAAATTTGCCATCGTAGTTTTTCGGCTCCCAGGGCTGGCCGCCGGTGACCCCGGCGTCGAAGAAAAGTGGCGCGTCGTTGACGATGGTGGAGGGCGTAAACCCGCGTTCCAAAGCGGCCGAATAGATGAAGGGTTTGAAGCTCGATCCGGGTTGCCGCCAGGCTTGTGTGACATGGTTGAACTTGTTCTTCTCAAAGTCAAATCCGCCGACCAGGGCCTTGATCGAGCCATCGCGCGGGTCCATCGCCACAAAGGCGCCCTCGACCTCGGGCAATTGAGTGATCTCCCAGCTATTCTTGGCTGTCTTTGTCACGCGGATCACCGCGCCGCGCCGAATCTTGATATTTGGGGGAGCCTTCTCCGACAGTCCGGAATGCGCAGGACGCAGTCCTTCGCCGGTGATCTCCAGCACCTCGCCGTTCTGGCGTTCAGCCTTGATGTGGCGCGAATCGGCCTCCAGCACAACCGCCGAGAGGACGTCGCCGTTGTCCGGATGGTCTTCCAAAGCATCATCGAGGGCATCGTCAACTTCCTGGGGGTTTGTCGGCAGGGTGACGAACTTTTCCGGGCCTCGATAGATCTGGCGGCGTTCGTAGTCCATGATGCCCCGCCTCAGAGCCTTGTACGCTGCTTCTTGATCGGCGCTGCGTACGGTCGTATACACATTCAACCCACGGGTGTAGGTCTCCTCGCCGTATTGCGCAAACATGAGCTGGCGGACTGTCTCGGCGACGTATTCGGCATGTGCCCGAGCGGCCTCGGAAGTGACCTTGACCTTGACCTGTTCCTGCTTGGCCGCAGCAGCCTGCGCTTCTGTGATGAAGCCGTTTTCGAGCATTCGATCGATGATGTGCAACTGACGCGAGCGTGCCCGCTTTGGGTTGCTGATCGGGTTGTAAGCCGAAGGGGCCTTGGGCAACCCCGCCAGCATCGCCGCCTCGGCCACTGTGATGTTCTTCAGGGGCTTATCAAAGTAGGCCTCGGATGCGGCAGCGAAGCCGTAGGCGCGATTACCCAGAAAGATCTGGTTCATGTAGATCTCAAGAATCTGGCTCTTGCTCAGCATGTGTTCGAGCTTGAGTGTGAGCAAGATCTCGTAGATCTTGCGCGTATAGGTTTTCTCGGACGTCAGGTACACGTTACGCGCCACTTGCATCGTGATGGTGGACGCCCCTTGACTCTTGATCCGGCCGAGATTCGCCAGGGCTGCGCGTAACACGCCCTTGTAGTCGATTCCTCCGTGTTCGTAGAACCGCGCATCCTCAATGGCCAGTACGGCGTCCGTCATGACTTTCGGAATTTCCTTGATTGGTGTCAAGTGACGACGTTCTTCGCCAAACTCGCCGATCAGCGTTCCCTCTGCCGAAAACACGCGCAGCGGCAATTTCGGGCGGTAGTCGGACAAGTCCGAAATGTCTGGCAAGTTAGGGAATGCCACGGCCAGCGCGATCGCCACCATCATCAAGGCCGAGACCGTTACGGCCAGCAGCAAGCCCACCAGCGCCAAGGCGACTCGAAGCAGCCGTTTCAGGGCGTTTGCGGGTGCCGGTGACCGGCGGAGCTCATCTGGCGAAGGTTTGGCGGGCATATAAGTTGAACAAATCGTCGCCTCGGCGCAAAGGTCTGGGCGTTGGCGGCGTCGAGGCCGTAGTATCCACTATTGTTATCGGCTGGTCGGCCCCCGTCTTGCCAAGCGCAGAAGCGGTTAACATACGAACACAAAGCG
Organism: Pseudomonadota bacterium; assembly: GCA_021812315.1. Classification (GTDB taxonomy): domain Bacteria; phylum Pseudomonadota; class Gammaproteobacteria; order Burkholderiales; family Burkholderiaceae_C; genus Rhodoferax. Next base: position 17,099 of record JAKANU010000007.1, on the reverse strand, counting down.
TCTACTTTTGGCAACGCTTGAAACCCTCAATAATCCAAAAAACCTTTGCGGGACAACGAGCTTACTGCTAGCATTGAAGTGAAGTCTTAAGTTTTGTCGATCCTTGATCGGCCCGTTTCAGGGGATAGTTTTGATCTCTTTGGGATCCTTATTCAGCCGCCAACCCGCGCCGATGCTCGGTTTGGATGTCAGCTCGTCAAGTGTAAAGTTGGTCGAGCTTAGCCGAAACAAGGCCGGCAAGCTGGTGCTTGAGCGCTGCGAGATTGAGCCGCTGGAGCGCGGATGGATCGTCGATGGCAACATCGATATGTTTGACAGCGTTGCCGATGCGGTACGCCGTGTCGTGAAGAAAAGCGGAACCAAGGCCAAGAACGTTGCGATGGCGTTGCCACCCTCCGCCGTGATCACCAAGAAGATCATGCTGCCCAGCGGACTGTCGGATCAGGAGTTGGAACTGCAGGTTGAGACCGAGGCGAACCAGTACATTCCCTTCCCGCTGGACGAGGTCAGTCTCGACTTCTGCGTGGTGGGTCCGAGCGCGACGTCGTCGGGAGACGTGGAAGTTCTGATCGCGGCCTCGCGTCGGGAAAAGGTGCAGGATATCCAGGGCCTGGCGGAGGCCGCTGGATTGAAGCCGGTGATTGTCGATGTCGAGTCCTATGCGTCCCGTCTTGCCACCAGTCGACTGATCGAAAACCTTCCAATCAAAGGGGCCGGCAGCATTGTCGCCTTGTTTGAAGTGGGAGCACTGACAACCAGCATGCAGGTGATCCGCGATGACGAGGTGTTGTATGACCGTGACCAAGCCTTTGGTGGCGCTCAGCTCACGCAATTGATCGTGCGCCAGTACGGGTTTTCACTGGAGGAGGCCGAAAGCAAGAAGCGCAGCGGCGAGTTGCCGGAAGACTACGAGACCAGTGTGCTTCGCCCATTTGTCGAGAGCATGGTGCATGAAATCGGGCGGGCGCTGCAATTCTTCTTCACCAGTACGCCGCATAACAAAGTCGACTTTGTGATGTTGGCCGGAGGTTCGGCGGGGCTGCCCGGTTTGACCGAGGCGGTGACACAGCATACAACCTTTCCCTGCAATGTCGTGAATCCGTTTGACGGGATGGAAATGGGTGACGGGGTCCGCCTGAAGAAGATGACTCGCGAGGCGCCGTCGTATCTCACATCATGCGGTCTGGCACTGCGGAGGTTCATGCAGTGATCCTGATCAACCTGCTTCCACACCGGGAGGCGGCGCGCAAGTTACGCCGGGACATTTTCAATGTCAGCTTGGGCGCATCCGCATTGGCTGGCGGACTGCTCGCCGGGATCATCTTTCTGTGGTATCAAGCGCAAATTTCCGGGCAGCAGGCAAAGAACCAAATCTTGCAAAGCGAAATCAAGCTGTTTGATGCCCAAATCAAGGATATCGCGGGCCTTGAGACCGAGATTGCTGCATTGCGGGCGCGCCAGCAGGCGGTTGAGGATCTCCAGGCCGACCGGAATTTGCCGGTTCACCTATTGACCGAGCTGGTCAAGCAACTGCCTGACGGTGTCTACATCGCCAACATGCGCCAGGAAAATCAGGTCGTGACCTTGCAGGGTGTCGCGCAATCGAACGAACGGGTTTCTGAGCTGCTTCGAAATCTGGGCAACAACACGCCCTGGTTTTCCAAGCCGGAACTGGTTGAAATCGTGGCTGGCTCGGTGGCGCTGACGCCGCGTGACCAGCGTCGTGTGGCAAATTTCACGATCCGTGTTCGCCTCACCCGCGCCAGCGAAGCCGAGAAGTTGCGGGCCGGCGCGAGCGCCGCCGACCCGGCTTTGGCGGCTTCCTCTCCTGCCAAGAAATAGGAGAGCAAAAGCATGGCACTGAAACTCCCTACCAAGCTGGACTTTCCGGCGCTGCAGGACAAACTGCTGGGGCAATTTCGCAACCTCGACCCAAAGAACCCCGCGAATTGGCCAACCGGACCCAGGTATCTCCTGTTTGTCGCGATCACGATCGCCGTCGTGGTGGCTCTTTGGTTCATTTGGCTCAACTCTTCCGAGGCCGAACTTGAAGCCGAGCGAGCCAAAGAAGTCAAGCTGCGCGATGAGTACAAGGTCAAACTGGGCAAAGCGGTGAATCTCGAGGCCTTGAAAAAGCAGCGCGAGCAGGTGCAGCAGTACGTCACGCAACTGGAGAAGCAGTTGCCAAGCAAAGCGGAAATGGATGCCCTGTTGTCGGACATCAACCAGGCGGGATTGGGGCGCAGTTTGCAGTTCGATCTGTTCCGCCCGGGGCAGGTCGCGGTCAAGGACTACTATGCTGAGTTGCCAATTGCGGTTCGTGTGACCGGCCGTTATCACGATATTGGCGCTTTTGCTTCAGATATTGCGAATCTTTCCCGAATCGTGACTTTGAACAATTTGGCCATTGTTCCGGTGAAAGATGGTTTGTTGGCCATGGATGCTACGGCCAAGACGTTCCGTTATCTCGATGCCGATGAAGTTGCAGCCCAGCGCAAGGCGGCGGGACCGAAAGGGGCTGCCAAATGATGCCCTTGCGTAAGCTTGGCCCGCTATTCCTGGCTGTTGCCCTGTTCGGTTGCGGGGCATCGGGTGAGGACGAGTTGCGCCAGTGGATGGCGGAGCAAAAGAGTCAGACCCATCCGAAGGTGGCGCCGATTTCGGAGCCCAAGACTTTCAGGCCGGAGAGTTATACGCAAGTGACTGCCATCGAGCCGTTCAGCAATCAAAAGCTGACGCAAGCACTCAAGCGCGAGTCAACCCAAGCCGCAGCCAACGGTGCCCTGATTGCGCCGGAGTTGGCGCGACGCCGTGAAGCGCTGGAGGCGTTTCCACTCGATACCATGACCATGGTTGGCAGCTTGTCCAAGCCGGGGCAACCCGTGGCGCTGGTGAAAGTCGACAACTTGCTGTACCAGGTGCGCCCGGGTAATTATCTTGGGCAGAACTACGGACGCGTGATGAAGATCACCGAAACCGAGGTTACGCTGCGTGAAATTGTGCAGGACGCGGGTGGTGACTGGATAGAGCGTCCTGCTACCTTGCTCTTGCAAGAGAGGTCTAAATGAACAATCAGAACGATTCGATGATGACGAAGAAGTGGCGCCCTTTTGTCCTGGCCGCCGTCTTGATGCTGGTGGCCGTATTCGGCGCGCGGGCGCAAGGCGCGATTGAAGCTGTTTCCGGCTCGATACAAGGTGGAGCCGAGGTCGTCAAGATCGACTTGACGCAACCCTTGGCTGCCGTCCCGACCGGGTTTTCAATTCAGTCCCCGGCCAGAATCGCGCTTGATTTCCCGGGTATTTCCAGCGCCATGGGCCGCTCCACGGTCGAGGTCAATCAGGGCAATTTGAGGTCCGTGAGCGTGGTGCAGGCGGGCGACCGTACCCGCGTAGTTCTCAACCTGAAGCAGATCACCCCCTACAAGGCGCAACTGCAGGGCAAGTCGCTGCTGGTGGTGCTTGACTCGGTTGCCGTGGCGACATCGGGTGCGACCGCGCTGCCAGTCTTTGCAGAAAGCCACAATCGCGACACCCTGCCGCTCAAGGATCTTGATTTCCGGCGTGGCGATGAAGGCTCCGGGCGGGTCGTGGTAGCCCTGCCCAATAGTCAGGTGGGCGTCGATATCCGTCAGCAGGGGCAAACCCTGGTTGTCGAGTTCATGAAATCCACTCTGCCAGAAGGAATGCGTCGCCGTCTCGATGTGGCCGATTTTGGGACCCCGGTGCAGACTGTCACGACATTCCAGGTCGGTGACCGGGTGCGCATGGTTATCGAGCCTCGAGGCCAGTGGTCGCATAGCGCGTACCAGAGTGATGACCAGTTTGTGGTGGAAGTCAAGGCGGTGAAGGTCGACTCGTCCAAACTCACACAAGGACCTGGTTACAGTGGGCAAAAATTGTCGCTCAACTTCCAGAACATCGAGGTTCGTTCCTTGCTGCAGGTGATCGCAGACTTCACCAATTTCAACATCATCACTTCCGACTCCGTGGCTGGCGCGGTAACCCTGCGACTGCAGGACGTGCCATGGGACCAGGCGCTGGATATCATTTTGCAGGCCAAGGGCTTGGGCATGCGCAAGACCGATAACGTGATCTGGGTTGCGCCAAAGGATGAAATCATCGCCAAGGAGAAGCTCGAGCTCGAGTCCAAGGCGGCAGTACTCAGCCTCGAGCCGGTGCGGACCCAGTCCTTTCAGATGAATTACGCCAAGGCTGAAGATATTGCCAAGCAATTGACCGCTGCCGGCGGCGGCGAGAAGAGTTCGGGGCGGACCCTGAGCGCGCGAGGAAGCGCCACAGCCGATCCGCGGACCAACCAGCTTTTTGTCACGGACGTTCCATCGAGACTGGAGCAGGTCCTGCAACTCCTGCAAAAGCTCGACGTGGCCGTGCGCCAGGTGATGATCGAGGTGCGAATTGTCGAGGCCGAAGACAATTTCGGCAAATCGCTCGGCGTGAAGTTTGGTGGTACCGACCAAAGGGCGAACAAGGGTGGCGACGGTGGTTATCAACTCGGTGCCAGCAATACGCGCATTGCATTTGGTAATAGTTACAGCGACGCTGTTGCGAGCAGCGGCGGCGGTGGTACCGTGAACACGACCGGGAATTTCGTCAACTTGCCCGCCAACCAGCCGTTTGGGGGAACGCCGGCAACCTTTGGTGTTTCAATATTCAACGCTTTGGCCAACCGTTTTCTGAATCTGGAAATCTCGGCTCTTGAGGCTGATCACAAGGGGCAGGTCGTGTCGAGTCCGCGGGTGGTTACGGCGGATGGCAAGAAGGCGACGATCAAATCTGGCGAGCAGATCCCGTATCAAGTTTGCGACAAGGACGGGTGCAAGATTCAATTCAAGGACGCCAATCTACGGCTGGAAGTGACGCCCCAGATTACCCCCGAGGGTACGGTGATCATGGATCTCGATGTCAGCAAGGACACACGCGGCCTTGATACAGCCAACGCCGGACCGGCCATCAATCAGAAAAATGTGGTGACCCAGGTGCTTGTAGACAATGGCGGCACGGTGGTGATCGGCGGGATTTTCGAGCTTGATGAGGGAAATGACGAGGCGAAAGTGCCGTTTTTTGGTGATTTGCCCGCCGTCGGAGGGCTGTTCAGGAATAAGGCCAAGAAGCAGTTGAAGAAGGAACTGCTGGTGTTTGTGACGCCGAGGATAATCACCGACAAGAGCGGGACGCGTTGATCGCCAGGCAGATTGCAGGAACAAGACCATGAAATTATTGAAATATCTATTCGCGCTGATGACGCTGACCGCGCTTGTTGCCTGTGGTGGCGGTGGGGGCAATCCGGGTACATCCAGTGGCGCCAAGGTCACTTCGGCGCTCGCGGTTCAGGTGTTCAATTCGAGTAATGTCGCGGTCAGTAATATCACTTTCGGCGGAGGCAATTACGTCAAGGCAACATTTGTTGATTCCAACGGCGCTCGGATTGTCGGGCGAACTGTTACGTTCGAGCTGACCGGCGTACCGATCGCCGTGATCTCGCCAACCACAGCGCTGACCAATGTCAATGGTGAGGCGCAGGTCCTGATCGATCCGGTATCGGTTGCGACCGTGGGTGCGGCAACCGTCAAGGCGACGGCGACTTTGCTCGATGGCTCAAGCTACACCTCGTCGGTGGACTTTTCGGTTGCACCGGCCATCATCACGCTGGGGCCACTGAATTTGGGCACCACTGCTCTGAATCCGGGCGGAAACACCTCGGTCAGTATCTCGGCTCAGTCGATGTCTGTGGCAGCAGTTGGCGTGAACATTTCCTTGTCTGCGGATTGTGGAACCATTGCCGGCGTTGTCACGACGGATAACAGCGGACTGGCCAGTGCGACCTATTCGGCCGTGAAGGCAGACGGCTCTTCGTGCAGTGGCAAGGTGACCTTGAGCGCGTCAACGCTTGGAGCGCCCGGTGTCCAGAAGGCGTCACTGACCGTCGCTGCGCCGGTCGCCAACGCGATCAACTTTGTCAGTGCTGTGCCATCACAGATATTTATCAAAGGTTCGGGTGCCACAGAGCAGTCGATCACGCAATTCAAGGTGCTCGATTCGACCGGAATAGCGATGCCAAACATCGCTGTTGTGTTCTCGTTGACAATGAATCCGGGCGGTGTCGGTCTCGGGGCTTCGGGTTCTACGGCAAACGTTACGGTCAACAGCGATTCGGCGGGTATTGCCTCGGTGAGCGTCTTCTCCGGAACCATCCCCGGTCCGGTCGAGGTCAAGGCGGCATTGGCCAACACGCCCAGCGTCTTTGCGACATCGAAGAATCTTACTGTTGCTTCGGGCCCGCCTTCGCAAAACTTTTTCAGCGTGTCCGCTTCGGTCTTCAATATTGAAGGCTGGAGCATGGATGGGAGTTCCACGACACTGACAGCGCGGGTCGCCGATCGCCAGGGCAATCCGGTGCTCGACGGAACGGTGGTCAATTTCACGGCTGAGGGCGGGCAGGTCGCGCCCAGCTGTGCAACGACGAGGATTGGCGGGATCGCGCAGTGTTCGGTTGCCTTTATCAGCCAGAACCCCAGGCCGGCCGATGGCAGGATCAGCATCTTGGCGTACGCCGAAGGACTCAAACCGTTCACCGATGTCAACGGTAACAACGTCTACGATCCAGGCATTGACGGATTGTTTGACTTGGGCGACGCCTACCGCGATGACAACGAGAACGGACAGTACGACGTCGGCGAATTCGTTATTCCGAAAAACAGTGGCAATCAGCCTTGTCCCCCAACACCGGTGTCTGTGCCATCCAAGGACATGACATGTTCCTGGACGGCGCCGCCATTGGCAACCACCGTGCGTCAGCAACTCGTGGTGATGATTCCCTCCAGTGCAGCGATGTTTACGGTCATGACGCCAGCGACCGCGATTTCCGATACCTTCGTCACAGTGCGGGTCAACAGCGCCGCTCATCCGTTGCTGCCGATGCCAATGGGCACGGTGATCTCCGCCGACGCGTTGTCGAGCGCCTGCACCATCGGGAAGATCACGCCAAGCATCGTACCCAACACCAGCCCCGGGACGCCCAGCTCGCAATTGGGCTCTTACCACTCGATTGGCCTGACTGGCTGCGGTGGCTCAACGATTGTTATTTCGGCGAAGTCCCCGGGGGGAGTGGTCAGTTCCTTTGCCTATACAGCGCCTGCGGTTGCAGTTACGCCACCCCCGCCGCCTGTGGATACGACGCCACCGGTCTTTACTTCCCCGCCGGCAATTGACCTGCTAACTGCGACCAGTGCCAGACTCACGGCCATGATCAACGAGGCCGGGACCGGGTACTACTTGCTACAAGGGCCAGGGACTATCCCGACGGTCTTTACCTGTCCTTCCGTAGCGGCCTTGTTGTTGACCGGAACGCCGGTCGCGATGCCGGCGAGTTCTCCCGTCGGGATTAGCCTGTCGGGACTGACTTCGGGCAGGGACTATCAGATCTGCTTTATCGCGAAGGACGCGGCCGGGAATCAGCAGGCGAGCGTGAGCCCCGTGGCGTTTACCACCCCGTGATCAGCCTGGTCGGGTTGCCGGGCTCAGGCAAGTCGACCGTGGGGCGCCAGTTGGCGCGGCGCTTGCGACTTCGTTTCGTTGACTGCGACCAGGTGCTTGAACGGCAACTTGGCTGCACGATCCGCGAGTGTTTTGAGCGCGAGGGTGAGGAGCGGTTCCGTGATGCCGAAGAGACGGTGGTTGAGCGGCTCACGCGGCAGCAAGACGGGGTCTTGGCGACGGGCGGCGGGGCTGTGTTACGGCTCAATAACCGAGTGCGATTGCGCGAGCGAACCTACGCCGTGTACTTGAACTCCATGCCCGACGAGCTGTACCGGCGTTTGCGTCATGACGTCAAGCGACCCCTGTTGCAGGTGGACGACCCAATCGCTCGGTTGCGCGAGCTCCATGCGCAACGCGACCCCTTGTATCGGGAAGTTGCCAGGCTGGTGGTGAACACCGGGCGCCCGTCGGTCGCTGTTTTGGTGCGCACCATTGTCGGTGGGCTTGAGGCCGCAGGCATCGTGGGCATAAACTCGGGGACATGAACGTCTCGACTGTTGCAATCGATTTTCAGGCCCGCAGTTACAACATCATCATCGGAGCGTCCTTGCTTGATGACCCTGCGAGTTATTCAGAGATCCCGGTTGCACAAACTGCGCTGATCGTCAGCAACACCGTCGTTGCGCCCCTCTATGGCGCGCGTCTGCGTGGTCCGCTGCGGGACCTCTTTGCCAAGGTGCACGAGGTGACCCTGCCCGATGGCGAGCAGTGCAAGAACTGGCAAACCCTGGAGTTGATTTTTGACTCCTTACTGCACAACAACTGTGATCGCGGCACCGTCATCTTTGCTCTGGGCGGAGGGGTCGTCGGCGATATGGCCGGATTTGCCGCCGCGTGCTACATGCGCGGGGTCCCATTTGTCCAGGTTCCGACCACGCTGCTGGCGCAGGTGGATTCATCCGTGGGTGGCAAGACGGGGATCAATCATCCACTGGGCAAGAACATGATCGGCGCGTTCCATCAACCGCGCAGAGTTATTTGTGATCTCGGTACCCTGCAGACTCTTGCGACTCGTGAGTTGAGCGCCGGATTAGCCGAGGTGATCAAGTACGGGCCGATTGCAGATCTCGGCTTCATGGACTGGATTGAAGCCAACATGCAGGCCCTGATGCAGCGTGAACCGTCCGCGTTGGGCTACGCTGTCCGGCGCAGCTGCGAGATCAAGGCGCGAGTGGTCGCGGCCGATGAGCGCGAATCCGGGCTGCGGGCCATCCTCAATTTTGGGCACACCTTTGGTCACGCGATCGAGACAGGTCTGGGTTACGGGCAATGGCTGCACGGCGAAGCGGTCGCCTGTGGCATGTTGATGGCCGCGCGCCTGTCGCAGCGTTTGGGACTGGTTGACAGCGCGTTTGTCCAGCGCTTGACCTTGCTGGTTCAGGCGGTCGGACTGCCGACCCATGCGCCGCGCCTGTCTGCAGCCGATAACGCGGGACGCTACCTCGAACTGATGCGAATGGACAAGAAGGCCCAGGCTGGCGCCATCCGCTTTGTCGTGATTGACGCACCGGGGTCGGCGAGCATGCAGAGCGCCCCGGACGCGCTGGTGCGCGAGGTCATCGATGCTTGCTGTGTCGCCCCGTAAAATTCAACCAGCTTATTGATGAAACCACCCAAAGCTTCGATTGCGCCGGCCTCGATCGTGTCCGAAATCTGGCCGGGTCAGTCCATCGAACTGCTCAAGGAACTGCACATTCTTACGCGCGATGCGAAGCTCAATCAGGACACCCGGCGCAAACTCAAACAGGTGTACCACTTGTTCCGGTTTATCGAAAAGCTGCTGCTTGAGATCAGCGACCGTGACGGCGGCGTGACGCTGGCCGATCACGGTGCCGGCAAGTCATACCTCGGGTTCATCATCTACGACCTATTTTTCAAGGGACGAAGCAAAGGACGAATTTATGGTGTTGAGGCCAGAGCTGAGTTGGTGCAGAAGTCGGTGGAACTGGCCGAGAGGCTCGGCTTTGATCGGATGTCCTTCCTCAATTCGAGCGTTGCGGCGGCGCTGCAATCGGGCGAGCTTCCTGAGCAGATTGACATTGTGACCGCGCTGCACGCCTGCGACACTGTCACCGATGACGTCATCGCATTTGGCCTGGCGAAAAAAGCCAAGTACATGGTGCTGGTGCCTTGCTGTCAGGCGGAGTTGGCGGGCCTGTTGCGCAGGAACAAGGCCGTGTCCCTGTCGCGAACAACGCTGGCCGAACTTTGGGCTCACCCCCTGCATAAGCGCGAGTTCGGCAGTCACGTTACGAATGTGTTGCGCTGCCTGTATTTGGAAGCAAGTGGGTACGACGTCAGCGTGACTGAATTGGTTGGCTGGGAGCACAGCATGAAGAATGAACTGATCATTGCACGTCATACCGGCCACATCAAGCGAAAGGCGGCCACCCGCCTGAGCGCCTTGTTGCAGGAGTTTGGGCTCGAACAACTGCTCGACACGCGCTATCGCCTGGCGCAGTCCATTTAGCTGCCATGGCTCGTTTGCCGCGTTTGACCGTCGCGGACTATCCGCATCATGTCATTCAGCGCGGCAACAATCGGCAAGCGGTATTTGCTTCGTCTGGCGATTACCAGACCTTCCTCGACATGCTTGGTGAGTATTCAGGCAAGTTCGAAGTGGCGATTCACGCCTATGTGCTGATGAGCAATCACTTTCACTTGCTTCTCACCCCCCGAACCGCCGATGGCGTGCCAAAAATGATGCAGGCGATGGGTCGCCGATATGTGCGCTATTTCAACGATGCCCAGCGGCGTAGTGGCACTTTGTGGGAAGGGCGTTACAAGTGCGCACTGATCCAGACCGAGCGTTATTTGCTTTCCTGCATGGTCTATATGGACCTCAATCCGGTGCGTGGCGCCCTGGTTTCGCAGCCGCAGGACTATCCGTGGTCAAGCCATGGCTTCTACATTGGCCGGCGCGTTGATCGCTTGATAACACCGCACGCGTTGATATGGGAGCTTGGTAACACGCCATTCGCGCGGGAAGCGGCCTATGCGCAGTTGGTACAGTCGGGTCTTCACGCCAAGCTGCAGTCGGCGTTGACTTACGCCACCTTGCACGGTTGGGCGCTCGGCGAGCCCGATTTCATTGCGGATCTCCAACGTCGGACCGAGCGCCGACTCCTCAAGATGGCCGCAGGGCGCCCGCCCTCAAGCTCAGGCAAGAAATAGGTCGCTTTTACTTTAATATGTCCCCAATTAATTTGTAATCTTGTCACGTTCGAAATAATTGGGTTCTGACCCCGAATATTTAACTTGGAGCATTTGTTGCGGTGCAGTATCCTCGCGGTATCTGACATTTTTGGGAGTGTGCCATGAGCATGGCCGCCGAGATATTGCGTCTTCAGGAACAGGGTCTGTACTCGTCGGCCCATGAACACGATGCCTGTGGTGTCGGCTTTGTGGCGCACATCAGGGGTGTCAAGTCACACGACATCGTAAAGAGCGCGCTGAAGATCCTAGAGAACCTCGACCACCGTGGTGCGGTGGGTGCCGACAAACTGATGGGCGACGGTGCCGGAATCCTGATTCAACTGCCCGATGCGCTGTACCGCGAGGAGATGGCTGAAAACGGGCTTGGGGCAGACGGGACCCGCGGCGTGGCCCTGCCTCCGCCTGGCGAATACGGTGTTGGCATGATCTTTCTGCCCAAAGAGCACGCCTCGCGCCTTGCTTGCGAACAGGAGATGGAGCGGGCCATCAAAAAGGAAGGACAGGTGTTGCTGGGCTGGCGTGACGTGCCGGTTAATCGCGATATGCCTATGTCGCCCGCGGTCCGGGAGAAGGAGCCGGTGGTGCGGCAGGTCTTCATTGGTCGCGGTAGCGACGTGATCGTTCAGGATGCGCTCGAGCGCAAGCTCTATGTCATCCGCAAGACCGCGAGTGCTGCGATTCAAAGTCTGCGCCTCAAGCACAGCAAGGAGTACTACGTTCCAAGCATGTCCAGCCGTACCGTGATCTACAAGGGACTGCTGCTGGCTGACCAGGTCGGAACCTATTTCTCGGACCTGGAGGACGTGCGCTGCGTCTCCGCGCTCGGACTCGTGCATCAGCGCTTTTCCACCAACACGTTTCCGGAATGGCCATTGGCTCACCCGTATCGCTACGTGGCGCATAACGGTGAAATCAATACCGTCAAAGGCAACTACAACTGGATGAAGGCGCGCGAAGGCGTGATGTCCTCTCCGGTGCTCGGTGCAGATCTGCCCAAACTGTATCCGATCACCTTCCCGGGCCAGTCAGACACTGCGACCTTTGACAATTGCCTGGAGCTCCTGACCATGGCGGGCTACCCCTTGGCGCAGGCGGTGATGATGATGATTCCGGAGCCCTGGGAGCAGCACACCACGATGGATCCGCGACGGCGCGCGTTTTACGAATATCACGCGGCCATGCTCGAACCCTGGGACGGTCCCGCGTCGATTGTCTTCACCGACGGTCGCCAGATCGGCGCCACTCTGGACCGCAACGGCTTGCGGCCATCGCGCTACTGCATTACGGACGACGATTTGGTGATCATGGCCTCGGAGTCAGGGGTGTTGCCGGTCCCCGAGAACAAGATCGTGCGCAAGTGGCGTCTGCAGCCGGGGAAGATGTTTTTGATTGACCTTGAACAGGGGCGCATGATTGATGACCAGGAACTCAAGGCAAATCTGGTCAACGGCAAACCGTACAAGCAGTGGATCGAGAACCTGCGCATCCGGCTCGATGATGTGGTGGGCGGCGGCGAGCCCGCCAGCGCCTCGGAACGCGATGTCAGCTTGCTTGACCGTCAGCAGGCCTTCGGCTTCACCCAGGAAGACATCAAATTCCTGATCGCGCCGATGGCCGCCGCCGGGGAAGAAGCTGTCGGCTCCATGGGCAATGACAGCCCGCTGGCGGTGCTTTCCGACCGAAATAAGCCTTTGTACAGCTATTTCAAGCAGTTGTTTGCGCAGGTCACCAATCCCCCCATTGACCCGATCCGCGAAGCCATCGTGATGTCGCTGGTGTCCTTCATCGGACCCAAGCCAAACCTGCTCGACATCAACCAGGTCAATCCGCCCATGCGTCTGGAAGTCGCGCAGCCGGTGCTCGATTTTGCAGCGATGGCCAAGCTGCGGGACATTGAAAAGCATACCCAGGGCAAGTTCCGTAGCTACACGCTGGACATCACCTATCCCGTGACCTGGGGCCAGGAGGGTGTCGAAGCCAAACTGGCGTCTTTGTGCGCCGAATGCGTCGATGCCATCAAGGGTGGCAAGAATATCCTGATTCTCAGCGATCGGGCGGTGAGCGCAAGCCAGATAGCCATCCCTGCGCTGCTGGCTTTGTCGGCGATTCACCAGCACTTGGTGCGCGAGGGCCTGCGCACCACCACCGGCCTGGTCGTCGAGACTGGAACCGCGCGCGAGATCCATCACTTCGCGGTGCTGGCAGGCTACGGTGCCGAAGCCGTGCACCCCTATCTTGCGATGGAGACCATTGCCGGACTGCACAGCGAATTGCCCGGTGATTTGAGCGCTGACAAGGCGATCGAAAACTATATCAAGGCAGTCGGCAAAGGGCTGTCCAAAGTCATGTCGAAAATGGGCGTATCGACCTACATGAGCTACTGCGGCGCCCAGTTGTTCGAGGCCATCGGGCTGTCCAGCGCAACGGTCGCGCAATACTTCACCGGCACGCCAAGCCGCGTTGAAGGCATCGGCGTTTTCGAGATTGCCGAAGAAGCGATCCGCATGCATCGGGCGGCGTTCAGCGCTGATCCGTTGCTGGCCGAGGGTCTTGACGCCGGAGGCGAGTACGCCTGGCGCGCACGGGGCGAAGAGCACATGTGGAGCCCCGATGCCATTGCCAAACTGCAGCACAGCACACGAGCCAACAACTGGAACACGTACAAGGAATACGCACAGATCATCAACGATCAGAGCCGGCGCCACATGACGCTGCGCGGCCTTTTTGAGTTCCGAGTCGACCCCTCTGCAGCGATTGCCGTCGAAGAGGTCGAGCCGGCCGCTGAAATCGTCAAGCGGTTCGCGACCGGGGCCATGTCCCTGGGCTCGATCAGCACCGAGGCGCACGCCACGCTTGCCGTGGCCATGAACCGCATCGGCGGCAAGAGCAACACGGGCGAGGGCGGTGAAGATCCAGCGCGCTATCGCAATGAACTCAAGGGCATCGCCATCCGCTCTGGTGACACGCTGCAGGGCGTCATTGGCGCCGACGCCGTGGAAGTCGACCTGCCACTGCGTCAGGACGATTCCCTGCGCTCGCGCATCAAGCAGGTTGCCTCCGGGCGCTTCGGCGTGACCGCGGAATACCTCAGCAGTGCCGACCAGATACAAATCAAGATGGCGCAGGGTGCCAAGCCGGGCGAGGGCGGTCAACTGCCGGGGGGCAAGGTCTCGGAGTACATCGGCCGCTTGCGCTATTCGGTGCCCGGCGTGGGTCTGATTTCACCGCCGCCACATCACGATATCTACTCGATCGAAGATCTGGCCCAGCTGATTCATGATCTCAAAAATGTCGCCCCGCATGCCAGCATCAGCGTCAAGCTGGTCAGCGAAATCGGTGTCGGAACCGTCGCCGCGGGCGTGGCCAAATGCAAGAGCGACCACGTCGTGATTGCCGGACATGACGGAGGCACCGGTGCCTCGCCTTTGTCGTCGGTCAAACATGCCGGTAGCCCATGGGAGATTGGTTTGGCCGAGACCCAGCAGACGCTGGTACTCAACCGCCTGCGCGGTCGAATCCGGGTGCAGGCCGACGGTCAGATGAAGACCGGTCGGGACGTGGTGGTGGGTGCCTTGCTCGGTGCCGACGAGTTCGGCTTTGCTACCGCGCCGCTGGTGGTTCAAGGTTGCATCATGATGCGCAAGTGCCATCTGAACACCTGCCCGGTGGGCGTGGCCACGCAGGACCCGGTGTTGCGGAGGAAATTTTCCGGCAAACCCGAACACGTGGTGAATTACTTCTTTTTTGTAGCCGAGGAAGTGCGTCAGATCATGGCGCAACTCGGCATTCGCAAGTTTGACCAGTTGATCGGGCGGGCCGATTTGCTCGATACCCGCAAAGGCATCGAGCACTGGAAGGCCCGCGGGCTGGACTTTGCCCGCTTGTTTGCACGCGCCGATGGCCCCGCCGAACTGCCCCGCTATCAGACCGAGCAGCAGGATCACAACCTTGATCGCTCCCTGGACAATGTTCTCATCGAGCGCTCGCGTGCCGCCATCGACAGGGGCGAGCGGGTGCAGTTCATCGAAGTTGCGCGCAACGTCAACCGATCCGTAGGCGCCATGCTCTCGGGAGCGGTGACGCGCGTCCATCCGCAAGGGCTACCCGACAACACGATTCACATCCAGCTCGAAGGCACCGGCGGACAATCCTTCGGCGCGTTTCTCGCTCGCGGCATTACCCTGTATCTCATAGGTGATGCCAACGACTACACAGGCAAGGGTCTCTCGGGCGGCCGTGTCGTGGTGCGTCCGAGCATCGACTTCCGCGGTGAGGCGATGCGCAATATCATCGTCGGCAACACCGTACTGTATGGTGCGACCAGCGGTGAGGCCTTCTTCAGTGGCGTCGCCGGTGAGCGCTTTGCGGTCCGCCTATCGGGTGCCACGGCCGTCGTGGAGGGTACCGGCGATCACGGCTGTGAGTACATGACTGGCGGTACGGTTGCAGTGCTGGGGCCGACCGGGCGCAACTTTGCTGCGGGTATGAGCGGTGGCGTTGCCTATGTATTCGATGACGATGGCCAGTTTGCCAGCCGCTGCAATACGTCGATGGTGTCCTTGGAAAAGATCTTGCCTGCGAGTGCCCAGCAAGCGGCTCAGGATTCGGGCCTGTGGCACCGCGGCCAGACGGACGAGGTTCAGCTCAGGAAATTGCTCGAAGACCATAACCGATGGACGGGTAGCAGGCGCGCCCGCGAACTGCTGGATAACTGGGAAGCGTCACGGCTCAAGTTCGTCAAGGTCCTGCCGCACGAGTACAGACGCGCACTGGCCCAGATTCATGCAAGAAAAGAGGCGCTAAGCCATGCTGGACGTGCATCAACAGCTACAAAAAAAGAAGCAATACCGAGCCGCTGAGGGGGGCCGGAACCTGAATCATTCGAGGCGGCACCGAAGGCCAGCCCCACCAAGGAGCGACGATGGGAAAACTTACCGGTTTCATGGAGCTTGAGCGCATTGAAGAAGGCTACCGGCCGGTTGCCGAGCGCTTGCAGGACTACAACGAATTTGTGCTGACCCTCGATGAGCGTCAAGCCGGTGCGCAGGCGGCGCGCTGCATGGACTGCGGTACCCCGTTTTGCAACAGTGGTTGTCCCGTCAACAACATCATTCCCGACTTCAATGACCTGATCTATCGCGACAACTGGAAGAATGCCAGTGCCGTGCTGCACAGCACCAACAATTTTCCAGAGTTCACCGGCCGTGTCTGTCCAGCTCCCTGCGAGGCTGCCTGTACGCTCAACGTGAACGCGCAGCCCGTGGGGATCAAGAGCATCGAGCACGCGATCATCGACAGGGCCTGGGCCGAGGGTTGGGTGCAGCCGCAACCGTCCCTGCACAAGACCGGCAAGACCGTTGCGGTGGTCGGCTCCGGCCCGGCGGGGATGGCGGCGGCTCAGCAACTCGCGCGGGTCGGCCACGATGTGACCTTGTTCGAAAAGAACCACCACATCGGCGGCCTGCTGCGCTATGGCATCCCGGACTTCAAGCTGGCGAAATCGCATATCGACCGACGGCTCGCCCAACTTGAAGCCGAAGGGGTCACGGTGCGTACCGGCGTGCTGGTGGGCGAGTTGCCTGCAGCAGGCCCTGGCAGCAAGGTTCTCAACGCGTCGACGCAATCAATCAGCGCTGCGCAGTTGCAGGGGCAATTCGACGCGGTGCTGCTCGCCGGCGGTGCCGAGCTTTCGCGTGACCTTCAGGTGCCTGGGCGAGAACTCGATGGTGTGCACTTTGCGATGGAATTCCTGTCCCAGCAGAACCGGGTGAACGCAGGGGAGCGGCTGAAGCGTCAGATTCGCGCCGAGGGTAAGCACGTGATTGTGATTGGTGGTGGCGATACCGGTTCGGATTGCGTGGGCACGGCGCGGCGCCAAGGTGCAGCCAGTGTCACCCAGTTCGAGTTGCTGCCGCGCCCGCCATTGCAGGAAGATCGTCCCCTGACCTGGCCCTATTGGCCGCTCAAACTTCGCACCAGTTCCAGTCACGACGAGGGTTGCACCCGCGAGTTTGCCATTTCCACCAAGGAGTTCATTGGCCAGAAAGGCAAGCTCACAGGGTTGAAGACGGTGCGGGTCGAATTCGTCGACGGCAATCTGGTCGAGGTTGCGAACAGCGCCAATACGCATCCGGCGCAGTTGGTCCTGCTGGCCATGGGCTTTGCCGGCCCGCTGGCGTCGGTTCTCGATGCGTTTGCGATCGAGAAGGACGTTCGCGGCAACGCCAAAGCGAGCACTGACTTCGAGGGCGCCTATGCCACCAGCGTCAAAGGGGTATTTGCGGCTGGCGACATGCGTCGTGGTCAGCGTCTGGTGGTTTGGGC
>JAKANU010000183.1 GCA_021812315.1 Pseudomonadota bacterium | reverse complement strand
CAGTCGGTAACCGCGCGCCGTGGGAATGCGCCCGGCCGAGGTATGCGGGCTGACGATGAGTCCAAGATCTTCCAGATCGGACATCACATTGCGAATCGTCGCCGGGGACAGGTCCAGCCCTGAAGCCTTGGATAAGGTGCGTGAGCCCACCGGCTGCCCGTCGGCAATGTAGCGTTCGACCAGGGCTTTCAATAACAACTTGGCGCGTTCGTCCAGCATCAGGCCATTTTAGTGATGTAATTTGCGGATGAAACCAAAATTCAGGCACGTGGCGCTTATCGGCAAGTACCAGACAGCGGCCCCGGCTGCGTCGATGGCGGCCTCGCGCAGCGTGCTCGAAGACATCGCGCATTTTCTCGACGCCCAGGGTTGTGAAGTGGCGTTCGAGGACGACACTGCCTACAACATGGGCATCACGAACTATCCCCGGTTGACGGTGCCAGCCATCGGTGAACAGTGCGACCTTGGTCTGGTCGTCGGTGGCGACGGCACGATGCTGGGTATCGGCCGTCAACTGGCCCACTTTGGTGTGCCGCTCATTGGCATCAATCAGGGCCGGCTGGGCTTCATCACCGACATTCCGTTTGACTGCTTCAAGGTCACGCTGGCGCCGATGTTGCAAGGCGAATTTGAGGAGGATCATCGCAGCATGATGCAGGCCCGCGTCATGCGCGACGGCATCAGCGTGTTCGATGCGTTGGCCATGAACGACGTGGTTGTGAATCGTGGGGCAAGTTCGGGTATGGTCGAGTTGCGCGTCGAAGTCGACGGTCACTTTGTCGCCAACCAGCGCGCCGATGGGCTGATCATCGCCACGCCGACCGGTTCCACGGCCTATTCCCTGTCCGCGGGCGGCCCGTTGCTGCACCCGTCGATTCCCGGTTGGGTTCTGGTGCCGATCGCGCCGCACACCCTGTCGAACCGGCCGATCGTGCTGGCCAACGCAACCGAAATCGCCATTGAAGTTGTCGCCGGACGCGACGCGAGCGCCAGCTTTGACACGCAATCACTGGCCTCGCTGCTGCATGGCGACCGCATCGTGGTGACCCGCTCACAGCAACACGTTCGCTTCCTGCACCCCAAGGGTTGGTCGTACTTTGACACGCTGCGCCAGAAGCTGCACTGGAACGAGGGAGTCGCCTGACCGTGGCTCTCAGACGCATCATCCTGCGCGACTTCGCGATCGTCAGCGAACTCGATCTTGAACTTGACGATGGATTCACCGTGTTCACCGGCGAGACCGGCGCGGGCAAGTCGATCCTGATTGAGGCGCTGCAATTCGTCACCGGTGCCAAGGCCGACGTCCAGGTGATCCGGGAGAACTGCACGCGCACCGATGTCGGCGCCGAGTTTGATCGCGTCTCCGACCTGGAGGATTGGCTGCAAAGCGCGGGGTTTGAAGCGGCACCGACCCTGCTGCTGCGCCGCACCGTCGATCAGCAGGGCCGGAGTCGCGCCTGGATTAACGGCAGCGCTGCGACGGCCACCCAGTTGCGCGAGCTTGGCGAGCAACTGCTCGACATTCATGGTCAGCAGGCCTGGCAAAGCCTCACGCATCCGCGCCGTGTGTGTGATCTGCTCGACGCCTACGCCGGCATTAGCCGGGTCGGTTTGCAGGGGCTGTGGCAGGATTGGCGCCGGGCGCAGGATGCGCTGGCGCGGGCACAAGCGAATCAGTCGCTGGCGCAGGCCCGTCGCGAGAGCCTGCTGTGGAGGATCGGCGAAGTGGAGAAGCTCGCGCCGCAACAGGACGAATGGGAACAGCTTGGGACCGAACACGATCGACTGGCCAACGCGCAAGCTTTACTCGACGCCGCGCAGGGCGCTCTGGAGCGCCTTGATGACGACGAAGCCGGTGTCCTGGCCGGCTTGCATCGGGCCTTCCATCTGCTACAACAACAAGAGCACGTTGAGCCCTGTTTCAAAGCTCTGGCAGCGGTTTTGGCCTCAAGCTCGGAACAGGTTCAGGACGTCGTGCGCTCACTGCACAGCTACCAGCGCAGCACCGAACTCGATCCGCAACGTCTGGCTGAACTGGATGCGCGCATGGCGCTCTGGCTGTCGCTGGCCAGACGGCACAAAATCGACGCTGCCGATTTGCCCGCGCTGCAGGCGCAATGGCAGCAGGATTTGCAGGCACTTGAGGCCGAAACCGACCTTGCCGCACTGCAAGCAGGGCAGGACGACGCCGCAAGCGCCTTCGGGCAGGAGGCCCAACGGATCGCCCAGGCCCGTGCGCAGGCCGCTCCGCAGCTTGCGAGGGCGGTGACACAGGCCATGCAGGGCCTGGGCATGCAAGGCGGAAAATTTGACGTCCAGTTACAGGCGTTGGCGCAACCGTCATCACACGGACTTGAAGAGGTGCTGTTTCTGGTGGCGGCCCACCCAGGCAGTTCCCCACGGCCGGTCAACAAGGTGGCCTCGGGCGGTGAGCTCTCGCGCATCGCATTGGCCATCGCAGTCACCACCAGCGAGCTTGGCAACGCGCAGACACTGATTTTTGACGAAGTCGATGCCGGCATTGGCGGCGCGGTTGCACAGACCGTCGGACGCCTGCTCAAGCGTCTCGGACAGGCGCAGCAGGTGCTGGCAGTGACGCACTTGCCGCAAGTCGCGGCCTGCGCGGACCATCATCAAGTAGTAGTCAAGCAGATGCAGGGTCAGTCAAGCCTCAGTTCCGTCTCCACGCTGCGTGGCGAAGCACGCATCCTCGAAGTCGCGCGCATGCTCGGCGGCGAGAGTCTGTCGGCGACAACACTGGCCCACGCCCGGGAAATGCTGCAGTCAACACCCTGAGACAATGAAAGAGAAGGCCCGCAAGTTGCTGATCGTACTGATTACCGGCATGTCAGGTTCGGGCAAGTCGGTGGCGCTGCATGCGCTCGAAGACATCGGCTTTTTCTGCGTCGACAATTTGCCACCGGAAATGCTGGTTCCGCTGGTAAAGCTCGAGAATGCGCAGGGAACCCGGCGCGTAGCTATCGCCATGGATGTGCGAGCCGCAACCTCACTGCCCCTGATTCCGGCGCAACTTGCGGCCCTGCGCAAACGCGGTGCCACGGTGCAGCCGCTGTTCCTCGACGCCAACACCGAAACCCTGGTACGCCGCTATTCCGAAACCCGCCGCAGGCATCCGCTGTCCCAGGCGATGGCCGACAACGTCAATCATGACCAACGCCGCGCGCTGGTCGAGGCGATCGAACTCGAACGCGTGCTGCTGAGCGAACTGCGCGAACAAGCGCATATCATCGACACCAGCATTTTGCGCGCCACCCAGTTGCAGAGCTACGTCAAGTCGCTGATCTCCAGCCCGCACGAGCAGCTGACACTGGTGTTTCAATCCTTTGCCTTCAAGCGTGGCGTCCCGGCCGACGCGGATTTCGTTTTTGACGTCCGCATGCTGCCAAACCCGCACTACGAACCTGCACTGCGCCACCTCAACGGACGCGATGCCAAGGTCACGGTCTTCTTGCAAAAGCATCAGGAAGTCGCCGAGATGCTTGAACACATCGAGGGTTTCCTGCGGCACTGGCTCATACCGTTGGCGCGCGATCACCGCAGTTACGTTACGGTCGCCGTCGGCTGCACCGGCGGGCAACACCGTTCAGTCTATCTGGTTGAAGAACTCGTGAAGCGCTTTTCGGGTCAGTGGATCACCCTGACCCGACACCGCGAGCTCGAATCCCTGTCGGCTCGGCCACATCAAGCAACAGATGCCTGACCGGCGCGGGCAAACCCAGGTGTTGCCACTGCCCGGCGCGCACCCATGCACCGCCGCCCAGGACGCTGGCCGAGCGTGGCAATCGCGCGGTCACGGGATGCAGGAGCAGGTCCTTGTGCGTGAGGACATGGCGAATCACCGGCTGATCCTGCAATCTTGCAACATGCCGCGGTGGCACGGCCGCCACCAGCTCCGCCCGGGAATCGAACCAGGCCGGACAATACAGCCCGGCCCAGACACCTGTGCCGGGACGTTGCCTCAGCCAGATACCAGCGTCGGGCGCGCGCGCCAGCAGCAACCAGATCGCCTGCGAACCACGCTTGCCCGGGACCGACCTGGCGGGAAAAGCTGTCGTTTGCCCGAGTCTGCGCGCCACGCAATGACCCTGGATCGGACAGTCAGCGCAGGCGGGATTTCTCACAGTGCACACGGTCGCCCCAAGATCCATCAGCCCCTGCGTGTAATGCGCCATCAGTTCAGGCACGCCGTCCTGCGGCAGCAGCCGTGTCGCCGCCTGCCAAAGTCGGTGTTCGTGGCGTGCGACGCCGAGATCGGCGTCAAAGCCCAGGAACCGGGTCAGCACACGCTTGGCGTTGCCATCGAGTATGGCGACCCGCTCGTCGAAGCATAGCGACGCGATCGCTGCCGCCGTGGACCGACCGATGCCCGGCAGCAATTGCAGCGATTCGGCACTGCCAGGAAACATTCCACCATGCAAGGCGACGATGTCAATGGCGCAGCGGTGCAGGTTGCGCGCTCGCCGGTAGTAGCCCAGGCCACTCCACTGACCAAGTACCTCGTCAAGCGAGGCGCTGGCCAGCGCGTGTACGGTGGGAAAGCGCTGCACAAAGCGGGCGAAATATGCCAGCACCGTCGTGACCTGCGTTTGCTGCAGCATGATCTCCGACAGCCAGACTCGGTACGGGTCGCGAGTGCCTTGCCACGGCAAGTGGTGTCTGCCGTGCACCCTCTGCCACTGCACGAGCCGCGCCGCGAAGTGGCTCACCGCCCCACCTGCCGCCCAGCTCAAACCGGTTCGGCCGCAGGCGTCGTCATTGGGCCAGGAGGTTGGGCCACGCTGACCAAATGGTCCGTCAGCTCAACCAACTTGGCTTCGATGTGCCGCAGCGTCTGCAGGCGGGCGTCGACCTCGGCAATCCGGTCTTCGAGTCCGCCGGTGGCCTGCTGTATGCGATCAATCGCTTCAAGACGCCGCACAAAGTTGCGTCGGCGCTCACGCAACTGCGTATCGAGTTGTGCCGCCGCAGATTTGCTCCACAGCTCAATCTCCCCCAGAGCGGCCTCCTGCAAGGAACGCAGTCTGGTGGAGAGCGCGCGCACCAGTCGGTCCGCGAACTCCGGCTGCGCCAGTCGAAACGCGTTGCCAATGCCGAGGTACTGAAGGTGGCTTTGCTCGACCAGATCAAGATCGTGCAAGTAGGTCGTCAGAGCAGGCTCGGCCGGCGCCTGCAGGGAAAATCCGTGCTCGGCGTTGAGTTGGCGAAACGTCGCCGCCAGCATCACCTGGATTTCGGCGGTCGTCGTCTGCACCCGGCGAAGGCTCTCGCGCAGCCGGTCAAAGGTTTGCGCATAGGCGCGCTTCACACCCAGCTTGATGCCCTTTTGATGCAGGACTTGCGTAAGTTGTGCCATTTCCTTCTTCAGCGCGGTCGGGCTCAGTCCGCTGAAGACCTCGCGCAACAGCTTCAGGTGGACCGAGCGCACCGCGTGGATCTTCGCACCACCCAGATCAAACTCGGCCTGCTCCTGCGCAATTCTGGAACGCATATTCCTGATCACCGGCGTGTTCTTGCCCTGAAGCCCCTTGAGTTCGATCATTTGTTCGGTCAAATCGCAGCGCCGGATATTGATCACACGCCCGGTCTCGGTGCGCAAATCAGACACCCCCTTGGCCACCGCCGCACCCAAGATCATTTGCCGCTGCCCCATGACTCCCTGGCTCAGGGCGTCCTCCAGCTTGGGCAGGCAACTATGCTGCAGCAGTTCGGGATCATCGGTGACTTTGGCGACCAGCCCCTTTTGCGCCGAGACGGCAATGACGTTTTGCACCGCAACGCCGAGGATCTCGGCCGTGGATCTGCGTTGGCGCTCGATCTGCGCCTGGACCAGAGTCGACGAGCTCAATGC
>JAKANU010000182.1 GCA_021812315.1 Pseudomonadota bacterium | reverse complement strand
CGTTCGAGCTCAGACGGGGCGCTGATCAGCGGTACCTCAATCCACTGAAGCACCTCCCGCACCGGCAGGTCGGAGGCGTCTGGGGCCAGCGTGGCCACCGCCAGCGCGCCGCCGCCAGCACCGAGCAACACCAGCGCAACGATGGCGGTGATTCGTTTGGGATAGTGTTCCAAGACCCGCCTGGCAGCAGAGCGCAGGGCAGTCCCGGTGGTCACAAGGCGATTGATCAAAGCAATACGGTCCGGAGGGAATCGCGCCGACAGGCGTCCTGACAAATCGCGATGCGTTGCGCCCTGGACGAACTAAAATCAGCTCGATAAACAAACGCGCAGTATAGCTTTGTCCCAATCCAGCGCATCAACGAAAACCCTATGACTCAAGTCGCCGCGCCTGCTCTTCCCGTATCAGACCGCGTCAAGGCGGCGCTGGCCGTGACGCTACGCGGCTGTGATGAACTGATTCCGCAAGAGGACTGGCTGAAGAAGCTTGCGCGTGCCGAGGCCACCGGACAGCCGCTGCGCATCAAACTCGGACTCGATCCGACCGCTCCGGACATTCACCTTGGTCATACCGTGGTGCTCAACAAGATGCGTCAGCTGCAGAATCTGGGGCACACGGTGATCTTCTTGATCGGTGATTTCACCAGCTTGATTGGTGACCCCTCCGGGCGCAACAGTACGCGCCCACCGCTCACGCGCGAACAAATTGAAGCCAACGCCCAAACCTATTACCGACAGGCTTCGATGGTGCTGGATCCGTCCAGAACGGAGATCCGCTACAACAGCGAATGGGGCGACGCCCTGGGCTCGCGCGGCATGATCGAGCTTGCGGCGCGCTATACGGTGGCGCGGATGATGGAACGCAATGACTTTGCCGACCGTTTCAAGTCTGGAACGCCGATCAGCGTGCACGAGTTCCTGTACCCACTGATGCAGGGTTACGACTCAGTCGCGCTCAGGAGCGACCTGGAGCTCGGCGGCACGGACCAGAAATTCAATTTGCTCGTGGGCCGGCACCTGCAGACGGAGTACGGCCAGGAGCCGCAATGCATCCTGACCATGCCGCTGCTCGAAGGGCTCGATGGCATCGAGAAGATGTCCAAGAGCAAGAACAACTACATCGGCATCAGCGAAGACGCGAACACCATGTTTGCCAAGGTGCTGAGCATTTCGGATGCGCTCATGTGGCGCTGGTATACGCTGCTGAGTTTCAGCAGCGAGGGGCAAATTGAGGCGTTGAAGGCCGAGGTTGAGGCTGGACGCAACCCCAAAGAGGTCAAGGTGGCGTTGGCGCGTGAAATTACGACACGTTTTCACAGTTCAGCCGCAGCCGATGCTGCCGAGGCCGACTTCGCCAACCGCGCGCATGGCGGGGTACCTGACAACATTGCCGAACTGACCGTGCCCTTGGGTGAAGGAGGTGCTGCCGTCGGCATCGCTGCGTTGCTGAAAGTGGCCGGGCTGGTGGCTTCGAGCAGCGAGGGCAACCGCCTGATCGATGGAGCCGGCGTGCGCGTTGACTCGGTGGTCATCAGCGACAAGGCTCTGAAACTTGCTGCTGGCAGCTACGTCCTGCAAGTGGGCAAACGCAAGTTTGCCCGCGTCACACTGGGTTGAGCATGACCATCGTCCCGGCGCGTTTTCTGACCCCGCAGCGACTGTTGTGGGCCTCGGTGGTGGTGGCGCTGATCACCATCACGCTCAAGACGCTGGCCTGGTACATCACCGATTCGGTTGGGCTGCTGTCGGACGCGCTGGAATCCCTGGTGAATCTGGCCGGGGCAATTTTCGCGCTGCTGATGGTGACCATTGCCAAGCGCCCAGCGGATGAAGACCACCCCTACGGACACCACAAGGCTGAATATTTTTCATCCGGCTTCGAGGGTATCTTGATCGTGGCTGCGGCCATGGGCATCATCTGGGCCGCGGGGCTGCGCTTCGTTCAGCCGCAACCGATTGAATCGGTTGGCTGGGGCCTGACGTTGGCGGTGGCGAGTTCAGCGCTCAACGGCCTGCTCGCCTGGGTGATGTTTGGTGCCGCGCGCGAGCACCGCTCGGTGGCTCTTAATGCCGATGCGCGTCATCTGGTCACTGACGTCTGGACTTCGGTTGGCGTCGTCGTGGGCATTGCCGCCGTAGGCGTGACCGGCTGGCTCTGGCTTGATCCGCTGGTGGCCGTCGGTGTCGCACTCAACATCCTGCGCGAGGGTTTCCACCTCATGTGGCAGTCATCGCAGGGTTTGATGGACGAGGCGGTTGAGCCCGACGTGCTCGTTGAAATTGAGAAGATCCTGGCTGATTTTGCCCACCACACCATCCGCTTCGATCACATCACGACACGGCGCTCAGGGCAACGACGTTTTGTCGATCTGCATATGCACATGCCGGCGAGTTGGTCGTTGGGCCGTGCCGCCGCAGTGCGCACGAGCGTCGAACAGGCGCTGATGAGTGCGGTGCCCGGGTTGCGGGCCACGATCCAGTTGCTGCCCAGCGACGTAGAGGCGCATTTCGGAGATCCCAGGGATTTGTTGTGATCACGCGTACGCCCCACTGCCCATGCTCACCGTGTACCACCGATTTCATCCATGCGTCCGCTAAGCCTTAAGGTCAAGCTCGGCCTGTATCTTTTCGGTGCGCTGTCGGTGGCGATGGTGCTGTTCACGATGATGCTGCTTCGCCAGCAGCAGGAAGACATGCAGCGCCTGGCGTCCCGGCACGTCACGGAAATTTCCGACTTGATCGTTGCCAGCACCCGCTACGCGATGCTTGTGAACCAACGCGACATGACCGAGCAGATCATCGGAGACATTGGTCGGCAAAAGGGGATTGAGCGGGTCCGGGTCCTCAACAAGACCGGTACGGTGAGTCATTCCAGCCGACCGGCCGAGGTTGGTGACCTGGTCAATCAAAAAGACGAACCCTGTGTACATTGTCACTTGAGCAATCAGGTTCTGACCAAGATCCCCGAAGAAAAGCGCTGGAAGATAGTTGCGGCGCCCGACGGTCATCGGGTGCTGGTCGCCATGCACGTGATTCGCAATGAGCGGACCTGTTCCACAGCGTCGTGCCACGAGCATTCGCCGAGTCAGTCGGTGCTCGGCATCATTGATATTGCCTATTCGCTCGATGATATCGACCAGACGACGCGCGAGCACGCCTTTCACATCGTGACTGTTTCCATCGTCTTCATTCTGTTGCTTTCGCTGAGCGCCGGACTCATGCTCAAGCGCCTGATCTACGTTCCCTTGAAGGATATGGAGTCGGGCGCCAACACGATTGCTGCGGGAAACCTTGACCACGCCATTCCGGTGCGCAACGACGACGAGTTCGGTCATGTCGCGGTGTCGTTCAACGAGATGACCACGGCCTTGAAGGACTCAAGGCAGCAAATGCAGGATCTGGTGCAGACGCTTGAGACCAAGGTCGCCGAACGAACCCGCGATCTGCTTGCGGCTAAAGCCGAAGTGGCCCAGGGCGAGAAGCTGGCCTCGATAGGTGTGCTGGCCTCCGGCGTTGCACACGAATTGAACAATCCACTCACCGGTGTTCTGACCTTCGCTTCGCTGCTGCGCAAGAAGGCATCCGAGGGGACCGAGGACGCCGAGGATCTCGATTTGGTGATCCGCGAGACCAAACGCTGTGCCAGCATCATCAGGCGCCTGCTCGATTTTGCTCGCGAGAAGGTTCCCGTGAAGGGCTATTTTGATCTCAACCAGGTGATCGGGGAAACCCTGCGCTTTGTCGAGAGACCGGTTTCGCTGCAGCAGATCGAAATCAGTACCGAACTCGAACCCACCCTGCCCAGTGTTTGGGGCGACGCCGATTTGATCAAGCAGGTTTTACTGAATTTGCTGGTCAACGCGCAACAAGCGATCGAGGGCAGCGGGAGCATCTTCGTGCAGAGTCGGGTATGCTCGCCGGCGTCGTCGGCGCCAGCTGCGTTGCCAAGCGGCTCCATGGTGGAGGTTTCGGTGCGGGATACGGGCTGTGGGATCCCGCAAGCCAATCTGGAGCGGATATTTGATCCGTTCTTTACATCGAAAGAAGTCGGCAAAGGCACCGGGCTGGGGTTATCTGTCAGTTATGGCATCGTCAAGGCGCATGGCGGTAGGATCACGGTCGATAGTGTCGTCGGCGAAGGAACCACTTTTCACCTGTACCTTCCGGTCGCGCCGCCGATGGACGAATCCGTGAGCAATTCAACGGGGATGACTGATGAGCGCTAGCCTATTGATTGTCGACGACGAAGAGATCATCATCCGCAGTTGCCAGCGAATACTTGGTGACCCCTGCTATGTGGTGGACTGCGTCGCGGACGGGTGGAGCGCCTTGAAGAAGGTCGATGAGACGACTTACGATGTTGTGATACTCGATGTCATGATGCCGGGGATGGGCGGCCTGGAAGTGTTGCAGCACATCAAGGAACGGCACCCGGATACCGACGTCATCATGATGACCGGTTTGTCCGAGATCGAGACGGCCGTCAAGGCGATGAAGCTCGGAGCCTTTGATTATCTGTCCAAGCCCTTTGATCCCGAAGAACTCAGGCTGGTGGTTGAGCGGGCGCTCGAGCGGCGCCGCTTGCTGCAGGAAAATCGGGATCTCCTCACCCAGGTTAGTTCCAAGTATCGATTTGAGAACATCATCGGCGCGAGTCCGCAGATGCAGGCCGTCTACGGCCTGATCGCGAAGTGTGCGCCGACCAACAGCACGGTATTGATCACCGGCGAGAGCGGGACGGGCAAGGAGATGATTGCACGTGCGATCCACTACAACAGCTTGCGCAAGGAACAACCGTTTGTGACGGTGGATTGCAATACCCTGAGCGAGAGTCTGTTGGAGAGCGAATTGTTCGGGCATGTGAAGGGCGCCTTTACCGGGGCCGTGACGAACAAGCGCGGCATGTTTGACATCGCCAACAACGGAACGCTTTTCCTCGATGAGTTTGGCAACATCCCGCTGTCAACGCAGGCCAAGCTGCTGCGTGTCATTCAGGAACGCGAGTTTCGGGCGGTAGGCGCCACGACCACCCAGAAGAGCAACGTCAGACTCATCACGGCGACCAACAAGGATCTCAAGGCGATGGTCGATGCAGGATCGTTCCGGGAGGATTTGTACTACCGGATCAACGTATTCCCGATCCACTCCCCCGCGTTGCGGGAGCGTCGTGACGATATTCCGGCTCTGGCCTTCCACTTTGTCCGGCAGTTTTGTACCGAACTCGACAAACCGGTGCCTGAAATCTCCGAAGCCGCGATGAGTTTGCTCTTGAACTATGACTGGCCGGGCAATGTTCGGGAACTGGAAAATACAATGCAACGCGCGGTGATTCTCAGCTCCGAGCAGATGATTCGCCAGGCGCATTTGGCCAGCATCATGCAAGGCGATACCGAACCGGCGCTGGACGTGCCCCGGACCAGTGATGACCTCAAGCGCGTGAAGAAGATCGCCAGGGAGAAATCGGTGGAGGCTATTGAACGGGCTTTTGTGGAAGAAACCCTGAAGAGGAACGACTCCAACGTCACGCGCAGTGCGGAGGAGACGGGCATGCAGCGTGCCAATTTTCAGGCACTCATGAAAAAGTACGGGATTCGGGTCCGCGACTTGCATTCAGGGCCCGAGACCCCGAAGTCCTCCTGACCTTCGGGGCGTGGGCCGCCGTTCGGCCCCGAGACGTGGTCGCTCAGGGCGGGCTGACAGGGTGCCCCGGCTCATCCTCAATCTCTTCAAAACCGGTGATCATCGCCTTGAAGTGGGCCGAGGCGGTGTGCCCCAGGCTGGCCAGGTAGATATGCACGATCATGAATCCGCTGAAGAAGATGAACAGCAAGACATGGACGGTGTCGACTACGCGCACTCCGCCGAGCGCCT
>JAKANU010000181.1 GCA_021812315.1 Pseudomonadota bacterium | reverse complement strand
GATCAGCGCGGTGGCGATGATGGTCAGGCTGCCGCCTTCCTCCACATTGCGGGCCGCGCCCAGGAAGCGCTTGGGCCGCTGCAGGGCGTTGGCGTCCACGCCGCCGGTGAGCACCTTGCCGCTGGACGGAACGACGTTGTTGTAGGCGCGGGCCAGACGGGTGATCGAGTCAAGCAGGATCACCACATCCTTCTTCAGTTCGACCAGGCGCTTGGCGCGCTCGATGACCATTTCGGCCACGTGCACGTGGCGGGCCGCTGGCTCGTCGAAGGTGGATGCGATCACCTCGCCTCTGACCGTACGCTGCATCTCGGTCACTTCCTCGGGGCGCTCGTCAACCAGCAGCACCATCATGTAGCTTTCCGGATAGTTGGCGGCAATGGCGTGGGCCATGTGCTGCATCATGACCGTCTTGCCACTCTTTGGCGGGGCCACCAGCAGCGCTCGCTGGCCCTTGCCGATTGGGGCAATGATGTCGATGATTCGGCCGGTGATGTTTTCGTCGCTCTTGATATCCTGTTCAAGCTTCATCTGCACCTTGGGAAACAGCGGTGTCAGGTTCTCGAACATCACCTTGTGCTTGTTGTCCTCGGGACCACCGCCATTGACCTTGT
The DNA here is from genome assembly GCA_021812315.1 of Pseudomonadota bacterium. Taxonomy (GTDB): domain Bacteria; phylum Pseudomonadota; class Gammaproteobacteria; order Burkholderiales; family Burkholderiaceae_C; genus Rhodoferax. Next base: position 5,289 of record JAKANU010000181.1, on the reverse strand, counting down.
CGAGTTTGTTCAGGGCGAAGTAACGCTCGCCGTCTTTGGGCGTGCGCACCTCGCCCTCGATCATGTCGCCGGTATGCAGGTTGAAGCGGCGCACCTGGCTCGGGCTGATGTAGATATCGTCTGTCGATGCCGTGTAGCTGGTATCGGGGCTGCGCAGGAAGCCGAATCCGTCGGGAAGGATTTCAAGCACACCGTCGGCGATGATTTGCTCACCTGTGCGCGCACGCTTCTTGATGATGGCAAACATCAGTTCCTGCTTGCGCATGCGGCCGGTGTTTTCAATCTCAAGTTCCTCGGCCTGTTTGAGGACTTCGGAAACGTGCAGTGCTTTGAGTTCGTTTAAGTGCATGAAAGAGCCCTTGGCGGCTAGTTGAACGATCGACCGGGGGAGGTTAGGTGTGAGGCCGGCTCGGGGGGAGCGCAACCTCAAGGTTTACAACCTGAAACTCGAACCAGCAAACGTGTTTGGCTGGCGAACGCCGCCATTATGACAGGAAAATCTGCCGTTGCTGCGATGCATCCGCAGGGGCCTGAAGGCTCGCGCAAATCCTACGGTCCGGCATGCGGGGGGCTAGCGGCCGGCAACGCCTTGGCGGCGCTCCGGTCGCCCAGGACGATGTTCGACGAGCTAAGCCAATTGCTGATCAATAAACGCCGCCATCTGGGCCTTGCTCATCGCACCAACCTTGGTCGCCGCGAGTTGACCGCCCTTGAACACCATCAGCGTGGGAATGCCACGAATGCCAAACTTCGCCGGCACATCGCGATTTTCATCCACGTTCATTTTGGCGATCTGCAGCTTGCCGACATAAGTGTTGGCCATTTCGTCGAGAATCGGCGTGATCATTTTGCAGGGACCACACCACTCTGCCCAGTAGTCCACGAGGACCGGAAGGTCCGACTTCAGAACGTCGGCCTCAAAGGACGCGTCAGATACATGTTTGATGAGTTCGCTAGCCATGGTTTGCCTTTTCAAAGTATCGGAGAGTCGATCCGGTGCCGTGGCCCGACTGTCGGTCGGCCCAGCGTCCCGGCTCTCGGTTAAAGTGGGGAAATTGTGACAGAAAGCAAGGTCGCCATGGATGCCGGGCAGCTATGGATGAGATAGAAAACAACAATCGTCGTCATGCGGAGCTGGCCTGGGAGCGGATCGTTGAGCAAGTTCGTGAGCTGATGCCTGCGTCTTCAGCGGCCCTGAGCGCGACGGTGCTGTTGCTGCCGTTCGCCCAACTCGTACCCGAAGCACGCAATGCCTGGTTGCGCGCCTGCCGGGCTGGCGGCGTTGAGACATGCCTGTTGCCCCGATTTGAGACCCTGATGAGCTGGAGTCGCGCGCTGGGCGCCTGGACGCCGGCGGCGGATGACTTGCGCCTGGAGCGCGGGCGTGACTTGTTGACGGCAAGGTCGTTGTTGGCGCGCGCCGGATTGAAGGACCAGGATCAGGTGCTTGCGACGGCGCTTCTGGAGGCGGCGTGGAGTCTGAGCGTCGTGGCCGCTGCGGTACCCCCGGGCCGGCGGGTGCGATGGGGCGCGTCACTGGCCGGCGCCATCGATGCCGGCATGGATTCCCCGCTGCTGGCATTCGAGGCCGCCACGGCCAAACTGGCGCTGGCGTGGGCGGCCAACTCCAGCTACCCAAGCGATACCTTATTCCAGGCTTCCCCCAGCTTGCTGGTCTGGATCGAGGGCGTTCAATCGGAGCCGCTGAACGGGTCATTGCAAAACAGCATCGTTGCGCCAATGCTGGTGCTGGCGTTGAACCAGCAGAACGGGGAGTGTCCACCCGTGCCCGTACTGCACGCCGCTGACGACGCCGAGGATGAGGCACATCGCGCCGCTGCCTGTGTGCTCGGTCATCTTGCGGCGGGGCGCGCCCCGGTCGCGCTGGTCTCCCAGGACCGCATGCTGACGCGGCGCGTGCATGCCATGTTGACACAGCGCGGTGTTGGCGTGCGCGATGAGACGGGCTGGAAACTCTCGACGACACGGGCAGCCGCGACGCTGATGAGCCTGTTGCGAGCTTTGCGGTGGTGTGCCACGACCGACGAAGTACTTGACTGCCTGAAGAATGTCCCTGCCTTTTCAGCCACACACGTTGCCGAGCTCGAGAACGCGTGCCGGGCGATGCGTGTGCGCGACTGGCGCGCGGTCGCGTTCGATGCTCAGTGGCTGCAGCCGCTTGGCGCTTTGCGCCGCTCGATGCGGGGCCCGCGCACCCTCATGCAGTGGTTGATCGATACCCGTTGTGCTTTGCAGACGTGCGCAGGATGGGACGCCATGCAAAGCGATGCAGCGGGCCAGGCGGTGCTTGCAACGCTGCGCCTGCAGGAGGGTGCGGAGTGCGAATTTGCCGATGCGCCGGCCAGCATCAGCCAAGGTGACTTTATCGCCTGGGTCGATCAGACACTTGAGGGCAGCAACTTTCTGCCGCCGCAGCCCCAGAACGTGCAGGTGATCGTGTTGCCGCTGAGTCAGTTGCTCGGGCGCTCGGTGGCGGCTGTGGTGTTACCGGGCTGCGACGAGACGCATCTGCCGGTATCGCCGGAACCCCCGGGGCGCTGGAGTGCGGCTCAGCGCAGACTGCTCGGCCTGCCCTCGCGTGAGCAACTGGCCGTGAGCCAGCGTGCAAACTGGCGTCATGCGCTCGAGTTTTCCCATGTGGACCTGTTGTGGCGAAACAGTGACCGGGGTGAACCAACGGCGCCCAGCGGCTTCGTGCAGGAACTTCTGCTTCAGGGTACAGCCGTCGCGACTTCCGCGCCCGGTTCGCTGCGCACGATCGCGGCACTGCCCGAAGCCAGGCCAGCACCCGATGGCCGGGCCCTCGCGGTGCGTCGGCTTTCGAGTTCCGCCTACGAAGACCTGCGCCGCTGCCCCTACCGCTTCTTTGCTTTGCGTCAACTCCAACTCAAAGAGTCCGAGGAAATTGACATGGAACCCGACAAACGTGACCTCGGCAATTGGGTGCATCATCTGTTGCGACAGTTTCACGAAGACCTGGACCGGGCGCCGAGCCGCGACCCTCAGGTGCGCGCGGCGTTGCTGGACCGGGCCGCCGACCAGTCCAGAAGGGATTTGAACTTGTCCGACAGCGACTTCCTTCCATTTGCCGCCGCGTGGCCGAATTTGCGGGCCGGTTACCTGCGCTGGCTCGCTGAGCACGAGGCCAGCGGCGCCGTCTTTTCGCGAGCCGAAGTGTGGTGCGAAGTCGCCCTGGGTGAACTCACCCTGGTCGGTAAGATCGATCGCATCGACCGCTTGTCCGGCGCCGGGATGCTGGTCATCGATTACAAGACCGAAGCTGCGGCCAGCACCGCCAAACGCCTGAAGTACCCGGCTGAAGACACGCAACTGGCGTTTTATGCCGCTCTGCTCGACGAAAACGTGCTGGCTGGCGCCTACGTCAATCTGGGCGAGGATGAGACCACCCGCAGCTACGAGCAGACCGACATTGTGGCACTGCGCGACCAGTTGATTGAAGGCATCGTCAGTGATTTGACTCGCGTGGCCAAGGGTGCGCCGATGCCGGCCCTGGGCGAGGCCAAGACTTGCGAGTATTGCGCGGCACGCGGATTGTGCCGGCGTGATTTTTGGGAGGTACGCTAATTGGCCAGCTTGCGCGACGATCTGTTTGCACCCGCGTTTGAGTGCAACGGCAAGCGGGTTGCGGCCCACACGTTCTACGCGGTGGCCTGTGACCCACGTCGCAGTGTGGCGGTGCAAGCCTGTGCTGGCGCGGGAAAGACGTGGATGCTGGTCTCGCGCATGGTTCGCGCGCTGCTTGACGGCATGGACCAGGATGGCAAATTGCAGGTGCGCCCACATGAAATACTGGCCATCACGTTTACCAAACGCGCCGCAGGCGAGATGCGCGCACGACTCTATCAGTGGTTGCGCGAGTTTTCGACGGCCGCGCCGCAGGCTCTGATCAAGGAGTTGCACTCTCGCGGCGTTGTCATACAAGATAGCCCGCAGAGCCCGTCGCTATTGCCTGAGCAGCTATCGAATTTGTATCAGTCGATTTTGTCGGACGGGCGCGAAGTGCAGATTCGAACCTTTCACAGCTGGTTTGCTGCCTTGCTAGGTGCTGCGCCGCTGGCGGTGCTGCAGCGCCTGGAACTGCCCCCTCGTTACGAACTGCTTGAGGACGACGCGCAGCCCATGGCTCAGGTGTGGCGGCACTTTTACGCGGCATTGACGCAGGACTCGGCTCAGGGCAGGGCGTTGAAGCTGGACTTCGAAACGGCGGTGCGCACTTATGGCCGTACCCAGACCCACAGAGCCTTGCAAAACGCGCTCGACAGGCGCACCGAGTTTGCCCTGGCCGATGCCCATGGGGTGGTGGACGCCTCGGTACAAGGGTTTGCACGGCAACACCCGGCTTTCGCCGGCCTGGATTCGCCTGAGGATTGCTTGCGCAGCGATGTGGGCTGCAGGCAGATTCTGCTCGACGCTGCGCAGGCCTTGGGTCGTGCCAGTGCCAAGGGCTTCGCCGCCAGCGGGGCCGATCTGCAAAGTGCCCTTGACAATGGCGACTTTGAGGCCATTTTTGACGCCCTGATGACCAGGACCGGGACCGCGCGAAAGTTCAGCGACAAATTGGCTGGTCTGGCCTCGGTACGTGCGGCGCAGACTCTGGTGACGCAGATACGCCAGGCGAGCGATCAGCATGCGGCCTGGCAGCACCAGCAACGCATGGCACGCCTGACGCGCGTATTGCTTGCCGAGTATCGCGAACTCAAGCGCCAGCGAGGCTGGATCGACATGAATGACGTCGAAAGTGCAGCGCTGTTCGTGATGCGGGACCCGGTGCTCTCGGGATGGGTGCAGGAGCGGCTCGACGCGCGCATCAAGCACCTGCTGGTGGACGAGTTTCAGGATACCAACCCGCTGCAATGGCAGGCCCTCAAGTGTTGGCTTGAAGCTTATGGCGGCGCTGGTGGTGCTCCACCCAGCGTCTTCATCGTGGGTGATCCCAAGCAAAGCATCTATCGTTTTCGGCGAGCCGAGCCGCGAGTCTTTCATGCTGCCACCGACTTTGTGCGCGAAGTTCTGGGGGGAGCCGTGCTGCGCTGCGAGCACACCAGGCGCAACGCGAGTGCGGTGTTGGCCACGGTCAATGCGGTCATGGGTGAGGCGGCACAGCGTGATGGCTACCCGGGCTTTCGCCCGCATACCAGCAGTTCGCAGGCGCCGGGCCGGGTTGGTCGCTTACCAGCGATCGCCAGACCACAGGAAGTGGCTCCGGCGATGCGTGCCCTGGGTTGGCGCGACAGTTTGCGTACGCCG
>JAKANU010000180.1 GCA_021812315.1 Pseudomonadota bacterium | reverse complement strand
CTGGGGGTACAGGACCAAACCAAAGATATAGAACCGCCTTGCGCCAAGATCGAAGAGTACGGCCTGGCGGTGGCCCCATTGAATCCACGGCAGGCCATAAAAGACCAGTTGGGTCAGGAACACCATGCGCCAGCGCCAATTTGAAAATACCCCCGACACGCTACGAGGGTAGATCTTTTCGTGCGCAACGTACAGAGAAACCATGCCACCCTGCGCTGGCTGCGCCACGATGGGTACGACCTTTCGCGACCGCGATGCCTTGCTGTTCAAGTGCAGTGTCTACCGATGGTATGCGCCGACGCCAGGCGGGTCACTTGACGCCGGCGCCGGGTTTGTTGGAGAGCCCCCAAACGTAAGCTGCCAGAACACGGATCTGCACCGGCGTGAGCTTGCTGGCATGCGCTGGCATCTGGTTGGTCTTGCCGTTGTTGATCATGTCGAGAATGGCAGCTTCGCCGTAACCGTGCAACCAGATGTCATCGGTCAGATTCGCCGAACCGATCGCCTGGTTGCCTTTGCCATCCATCCCGTGACACGCAGCGCAAACCACAAACTTCTCCTTACCAAGCGAGGCACGCACGGAATCGTGCGGACTACCCGATAGACTGAGCACGTATTGCGCGACGTTTTTCGCGTCATCGGTCGATCCCAGCGCCGCAGCCATCGGCGGCATCACGGCCAACCGCCCCTTGGCAATATTGTTTTCAATGATCTCTGGGGTACCTCCGCCGAGCCAGTCGTTATCCGTCAGGTTCGGAATGCCTTTGGCGCCCCGAGCGTCCGAGCCGTGACACTGCGAGCAGTTGTTCATGAACAGGCGCTCTCCAATGGCCATCGCCGCAGCATCACGCGCAATGTCCTCGGGCTGCATAGTGGCGAAGCGCGCGTACAACGGAGCCACATCGGTGGTCCCCTTGTCGACCTCGGCCTGATGCTGACCACTTGAGGTCCATCCCAACTTGCCTGCGAAAGTGCCCAGACCGGGATACAGAACCAGATAGACCAGCGAGAAGACGATCGTGATGACGAACAACCATGCCCACCAGCGCGGCAACGGATTGTTCAGTTCGCGCAAATCGCCGTCCCAAACGTGACCGGTGGTGTTGTCGTCCACCGTCATGGCCCGAGCCTTGCCGCTAAACCACAGCAGCAGCAGGCACGCCACGATACCCACCAGCGTCACTGCGGTGATGAACACCGACCAGAAGTTGCTTGTAAAGTCGCTCATTTCTTTCCTTCCATTGACCCGCCTCAGTCCTGCTCGAACGGCAGCTTGGCCGCCTGCTCGAAATCCGCAGCATGGCGCGGTGAGAATGCCCAACCAATGATCCCGATGAAGCCAATGAGACCCAGCACCGTGGTCAGCGAACGAAGCGCGTTGATGTCGATATCCATTGGAACTTCCAGCGTCCTATTTAACGTGAGTGCCCAAGGCCTGCAGATAGGCAATGACAGCTTCCACCTCGGTCTTGCCCTTGACTTCCTCGGGCGCCTTGGCGATTTGATCGTCTGTGTACGGAACACCGACTGCGCGCAGTGCGCGCATCCGAGCCGGCATCGCAGCGCCATCAACCTGATCCCGAAGCAGCCAGGGATACGCCGGCATATTGGATTCCGGCACCAAATCCCTGGGGTTGTTCAGATGGTCATGATGCCACTGATCACTGTACTTGCTGCCAACCCGATGCAGGTCCGGACCGGTACGCTTGCTGCCCCACTGAAACGGGTGGTCGTAGACAAATTCACCAGCAACCGAATAATGCCCGTAGCGCAAGGTCTCGGAGCGAAACGGACGAATCATTTGCGAGTGACAGTTATAACAACCTTCGCGAATGTAGATGTCGCGACCGGCCAGTTGCAGCGCGCTGTATGGCTGCAGGCCCTGAACCGGCTCGGTGGTCGACTTCTGGAAAAAGAGTGGGACGATTTCAACCAACCCGCCCACCAGCAATACAAGCAGGATCAGGACGATCATGACGAAGTTGCTGGTTTCGATACGTTCGTGCGACAGTGCGCCGCTGCTATTGCTGTTTGACATGTGTTTTCCTTCTCAGGCGTGGACCGCCACCGGTGCTATGGATACCGTGACGGAGCGCCCCCGGGTCGCAGTCTTGAAAACGTTCCAGAGCATGATCAGCATGCCTGCAAGATAAAGCACCCCACCCAGCAGGCGCAAAACATAGAACGGGAAGGTCGCTTTCACCGACTCGACAAACGTGTAGGTCAGGGTGCCATCGGCATTGATGGCGCGCCACATCAAGCCTTGCATGACACCGGCGATCCACATCGCCGCGATGTAGATAACGATGCCGATGGTGGCTGTCCAGAAATGAACCTCGACCGCCTTCACGCTGTACATTTGCTTCTGCCCGAACAGTCGCGGGATCAAGTAGTACATGCTGCCCATCGTGACGAGGCCCACCCACCCCAGGGCACCGGAATGGACGTGTCCGATGGTCCAGTCGGTGTAATGCGACAGGGCATTGACCGTCTTGATGGACATCATCGGTCCCTCGAAGGTGGACATGCCATAAAAGGACAGGGAAACGACCAGGAAACGCAGGATCGGGTCATCGCGCAGCTTGTGCCAGGCCCCGGACAGCGTCATGATGCCATTGATCATCCCGCCCCAGCTCGGCGCCAGCAGGATCAGCGAGAACACCATGCCGACCGACTGCGTCCAATCCGGCAGCGCCGTGTAGTGAAGATGATGCGGACCGGCCCACATGTAAGTAAAGATCAGCGCCCAGAAGTGAACGATCGACAGTCGGTACGAATACACCGGTCGCTCTGCCTGCTTGGGTATGAAGTAATACATCATGCCCAGGAATCCCGCGGTCAGGAAAAAGCCCACCGCGTTGTGTCCGTACCACCACTGGACCATGGCATCCTGCACACCTGCGTAGGCAGAATACGATTTCATGAACGATGCAGGTATCGCCGCACTGTTGACGAGGTGCAACAGCGCAACGGCGATGATAAATGCGCCAAAGAACCAGTTCGCAACGTAGATATGGCGAACCTTGCGGGTACCGATGGTGCCAAAGAAGACCACTGCAAACGCGACCCAGACCAGGGTGATCAGAATATCGATCGGCCATTCGAGTTCTGCATACTCTTTGCCCTGCGTATACCCCAATGGCAACGACACCGCTGCGGCCACAATGACCAGTTGCCAGCCCCAGAACGTGAAAGCGGCCAGCTTGTCACCGAACAAGCGCACCTGGCAGGTTCGCTGCGCAACGTAATACGCCGCCGCGAACAATCCGCAGCCGCCAAACGCAAAAATGACCGCATTCGTATGCAAGGGTCGCAGCCGCCCGTAGGACAGCCACGGCACACCCATATTCAACTCCGGCCATGTCAACTGCGCGGCGATGATCACGCCGACCAGCATCCCCACGACGCCCCAAACTATGGTCATGATGGCAAACTGCCTGACCACCTTGTCGTTGTATGTCGTCGCCAATGCGTTCGGAAATATCATTGTCACCCCTCGTCAAATTGATGCCGCCTGAGTTTGCCACGTCACGCGTGTCCCCGCTTGACGGGCCTCAATGGCCAAGTAAATCAGTCATTGAGAATTCGCTCGCCTTCTGAACCGACATCCTCGAATTGACCGCTGTGGATTGCCCACCACAGCCCCGCCAACACAAAAAAAACCAGGACCACCGACAACGGAATCAGCAAATAGAGAATGTCCATCAAATAATACCCGTTTGTTGACGGCCGCCCGCAAGTCGTGCCGCGTTGAGCACCACCAGCAACGAGCTCGACGCCATACCCAGCCCGGCCAGCCAGGCCGGCAACCACCCGAGCACAGCCAATGGTACACACACGGCGTTGTACACAATGGCCCACCACAGGTTCTGGCGCACGACAACGAGCGTCCTGCGGGCCAAGCCAATCGCATCGCCAACCGCTTGGAGCTGCTCACCCGGGACAACAAAATCCGAACGAGCCTGCGCCAAAGGAGCATGCTGACCAAAAGCGAATGACGCATCCGCACCCGCCAGCGCCGGGCCGTCGTTGAGACCGTCACCCACCACCGCCACTTTGTGACCCTGGCTTTGACGAGCGCGCAAGAAATCAAGTTTGCCCTGGGGCGTGACGCCGGCGCTGAAATCCGTCATGCCCGCCCTGGCCGCCACTTGTGAAACGGCCCGATCAACGTCACCCGATACCAGGTAGACAGCAACACCCTCGCGACGCAGCGCTACCACGGTCTGCACTGCATCGGCACGCAATACTTCCTGAAATTCGAAAGTGGCCAGCCAACCGTCTTCATCGCTAAGGAACACTTGAATGCTGTCGGCTGAGCTCGGCGGCACAGCACAAAAAGCGGCTGTACCCAAACGCAATGTCACAGGCACATGCATCGTCCCTGCCGTCACAGCCCGTCCCGCGAGTCCTTGCCCAATGGTCTCGGATACAGCATCGGCGCTCCAGCGCGTTGACATTAGCTTCGGCCGGTCCGACGCATAGCGCACGATCGCCCGCGACAGCGGGTGCACCGAATGTTCTGCCAAAGCCAGCGCCATGGCCAGTGCCCGTGTCACGTCGACACCCGGGCGCGTATGCACCGCACTGAGCAACAACTCGTCGGTGGTCAAGGTACCGGTCTTGTCAAAAACCACCGTATCAACACCCGCCAGGGCCTCCAATGCCTCAAGGCGTCGCACCAGGATGCCACGCCGCGCCAGGTTGCCGGCCGCGGCAAGCAGCGCAGCGGGCGTGGCCAGCGACAAGGCGCACGGACAAGTGACCACCAGCACCGCCACAGCGACCATCAGGGCTTTGGCCGGATCTTGCTGCCACCAGTAGGCGCAGGCCAGACCTGCGGCGAGCACGACCGCGATCAGAAACGGCTTGGCGAAACGATCGACCGTTCGAGCGATTCGTGGTCTGCTTAACGACGCACTGTCCATCAGTGCGACGATTTGCGCAAAGCGCGTGTCCTCGCCGATGCGCTCAATTCTGACCTGCACGCGCCCGCTGAGGTTGACGCTGCCGGCAATGACCGTCTGGCCAACGGTGCGCACGACCGCATGCGGCTCGCCCGTCAGCAAGGCCTCATCGACCGTCGTCTGCCCTTGCAACACCGTCCCGTCGGCCGGGAAAGTTTCGCCAGGCAAGACCCGAATCAGATCCCCGGTCTGCAAACGCCGCACGGCCATGCGCCGATAATTTCCGTCCTGGCACAGACACAGCACACTGTCGGGCAATCGGTTCATCAGCGCCTCGAGCGCTCCGGCTGTACGCCCGCGCAGACGCACCTCCAGCCAGCGCCCCAGCAACAAGAAGAACACAAACATCGTCAACGAATCAAAATAGACCTCCTGGCCCGCCGGACCATGAGGATCGAAGGTACCGGCTGTGCTGACGCCAAAGGTGATCAAAATGCCCAAAGCCACTGGAAGATCCATGCTGATGCGTCGCTGCATCACGTCGCGTGCCGCACTGCGAAAGAATGGACCACAGGAAAACAGAAGCACAGGCAGCGACAGCACCCAGGACGCCCAACGAAGCAGTTGCTCCATTTCTGGGGCCAGATCGCCGGGCCTGGCAACGTAGGCCGGATACGCGTACATCATGACCTGCATCATGCACAGCCCGGCCACAGCCAGTCGCCATAGAGCCTGGCGTGCCTCGCGGCGCCGCTCCTCGCGAGCCGTCGAATCGTTCGCCGGAACGGCCCGATAACCGGCTTCTTGCACCGCTCTCATCCACTGGGATGGCAAGACGCGGTCAGCACGCCAGATCACCCTGGCCCGAGCGCTGCCTGCATTGACCTCGGCGGACTCCACACCGGGCACCTGGCGCAGCGTCTGCTCGATCGTCACGGCGCAGGCGGCGCAGCGCATGCCCTCGATCACCAGTCGGGATTCCCAGACGTCGGCACCCTCGGGCTTCGCGACACTGAACGCGCTCCACTCCAGCGGATCATCGAGCAGTTGCAAGGCCT
>JAKANU010000179.1 GCA_021812315.1 Pseudomonadota bacterium | reverse complement strand
TTGACCGGCTTGAGCGTTGTCATTTGATTCATGCTGTTTCCCGTAGACGCTGATGAGCGATGTTCATACCAGCCGAACGCGAGCGAAATTGCGCTCCCTGGAGTCGATTCCGAACACGGTGTCCGGGGCTGAACCTGCACCGCTTTCGTAGGCTTATGTCAAGTCACGGATACCCAGGTAGGCCTTCATGCTTGCAGCGGCCTTGCGCCCGGCACCCATGGCCTGAATGACCGTGGCCGCGCCCGTAACGATGTCTCCGCCCGCGAACACACCAGCCACCGAGGTGCCGAGCGAGTCGTCGGTGGCAATGTAGCCCCACTTGTTGAGCTTCAGGCTCGAGGTCTGGCCCATGATCGGATTGGCATTCGTGCCGATGGCGTAAACGATCAGGTCGGCTTCAAAGTCGAACTCGCTGCCGGCCACCGGGACGGGCCGGCGCCGACCGGATTCATCGGGCTCGCCGAGCTCCATGCGCACGCAGCGCATGCCCCGCACGTTGCCCTTGCCATCATCGAGCACCGAGACCGGATTGGTGAGCCAGTGGTATTCAACGCCTTCCTGTTCCGCGTGATGGACCTCTTCGGCCCGCGCCGGTGCCTCGGTGCGCGAGCGCCGGTAAATACAGTAGACTTTTTCTGCGCCCAGACGAATCGATACGCGCACCGCATCCATCGCCGTATTGCCCGCGCCGACTACAGCCACGCGCTTGCCGATCGGCAACGGAGTGTCAAAATTCGGAAAATCCCTGGCACGCATCAGGTTGCAGCGTGTTAACAATTCGTTGGCTGATAGCACACCGTTGAGCGAATCGCCGGGGATATTGAGCATCGTCGGGTAGCCCGCGCCGACGCCGACAAAGACGGCGTGAAAACCCATCTCGTCGATCATCTGTTCGATCGTGAAAAGACGTCCGACCAGGGTGTTGCATTCGAACTTGACGCCGAACTTTTTCAGATTGTTGATCTCGGCATCGATGACTTCATTGGGCAGACGGAAATCCGGAATACCGTATTTCAGCACGCCACCGGGCTGATGAAATGCCTCGTAGACCGTGACATCGCAGCCGGCCTTGGCCATATCGGCTGCGCAGGCCATGCCGGCTGGTCCCGAGCCCACGATGCCGACGCGAAAGCGGTTCGGCTCAATGTACGGAATGTTCACCCAGCCTTCACGGATCGCGGTGTCGCCGACAAAGCGCTCAAGGCGGCCAATGGCCACCGCTTCGAGCGACTCGCCCACGGTGCAGACGCCTTCGCACTGGTTTTCCTGCGGACAGACCCGGCCACAAATCGACGGCAGCAAATTGGTCTCGGTGAGAATGTCGTAGGCGCCGCGGAAATTCTTGTCGTTGATCTTCTGAATGAAGCCCGGGATGTTGATGCCCACCGGACAACCCGAGACACAGGGCTGGTCCGGGCACATCAGGCAGCGCTCGGACTCGCGCGACGCGTCTTCCAGACTGTAGCCGCAGGCCACCTCGTCAAAGTTTTTGGCACGCACCAAAGGCTCCTGCTCGGGCATCGGGGTGCGCTCTTGCGGAATGGTCCGTATCGTCTTCTTCTTTGCCATCTCTATATCCTCTAGCAACTATTCGTTGATGCGCGCGTCATCCACACAGTGCGAAAACCTTTGCACCATGAACCAAAAACCGGGTTAACTTTGCGGCGTGTCGGCCACGGGTTTGGCCATGCGACAGGTTTCCGACCAGCGTTCGTGGGCGTCCTTTTCCACCTTGGCGTAACGCTGCAGGCGCAGCATCAGATCGTCAAAATCAACCTGATGGCCGTCGAAATCGGGGCCATCCACGCAGGCAAACTTGACCTGGTCACCGACCTTGACACGGCATCCACCACACATTCCGGTACCGTCGACCATGATGGGGTTGACGCTGACCATGGTCTTGATCTTGGCCGCCCGTGTGGCGTCGGCACAGGCCTTCATCATCACCGGCGGGCCGATGGCGACGACTTCTTCGATGTCCTTGTGTTTGGCCAACGCAACTGCGATGCCGTCGGTGATCATGCCCTTCATGCCGGCTGAGCCATCGTTGGTGCACAGGATCAGTTCGTCACAGCAGTCACGGAACTTGTCTTCCCAGAACACCAGATCCTTGTTGCGGAACCCGAGGATGGCTATCACATAGGCACCGGCCTCCTTGAAGCCTCGTGCCTGGGGAAAAATCGGTGCCACGCCCAGTCCACCACCGACACAAACCACCTTCTTGGCGTGGCTCATCGGGCTCGGGATGCCCATCGGGCCGACCATGCCATACAGCGAGGTGCCGACCCGGCATTCCTGCTGCATTTGTCGGGTGGTTTTGCCGACCGCCTGGATCACCAGGGTGATGGTGCCCTTCTTGGCATCAAAATCGGCGATGGTCAGCGGAATTCGCTCGCCGTTCTCATTGAGCATGACAATCACAAATTGGCCAGGTTTGGCCGCTTTGGACATCTGGGGGTGGCGTACTTCAAGCAGGTAGGTGACGTCGGAGAAGTCCTCTCGTGTCACGATCTCAAAATTGGACATTGCATTTGCCTTCAAATCGGACCGACTCGGGTCGGCATGGCTATCGGGTGTTCGCGCATCTGCCGACATTGGCAAACTCGTTATCCTCAGCGCCACTGATGGGACCGCGCAAGTATCGTCCAGCCGAACTCTGGCTATTTTGATCCACATCAAACAGGTCCCAGTGAAGGAACGGTGTTAAGCTGAACCCGGTTCTCGCCGCTAAACATGGCGTTGACACGGGGACAGACAATGACCAGGATGACAGGTTCTCCAGCCTGGCGTGAACGCCCGGCTTTGCACCAAAGCGAACGCATGCCGGTGCTGTTTCTGGGGCACGGCAGCCCCATGAATGCGATCGAGGACAACGCTTACCGGCGCAGCTGGCAGGCGCTGGGCGAGCAGTTTGGCTCCAGGTGGCCCCTGCCGCAGCTTATTGTCTGCGTGTCGGCGCACTGGCTGACCCAGGGGTGGTGGCTGACGGCCATGGCGCAGCCCAGGACAATTCACGATTTTGTGGGTTTTCCCGCGGCCTTGTTTGACCTGCAGTACCCTGCGCCGGGTTTTCCCCAGGCGGCCGAACAGATCCGCGCGCTGTTTCATGACCCGGGCGGTGGCGAGAAGTTGTCGCTCGACAGGCAAGCCTGGGGTCTGGACCATGGCACGTGGTCGGTGCTGGCACCAATGTTTCCGAAGGCCAACATTGCCGTCATTCAACTCAGCATGGACTACGACCGTGCCCCGGCTGATCATTTCGCGTTCGGGCGGCAACTCCGGGCCTTGCGCGAACTCGGCGTGCTGCTGGTGGCCAGTGGCAACATGGTGCACAACCTTCAGGCGCTGAAAATGGATGCGGCAACGGATACCGCCTACGACTGGGCGCTGGAATTCGACACGACCACGGCCTGCCACATCGAGCAAGGCGACTTCGGTGCCCTGCAGAATTTTCAGGGACTTGGCCGGGTGGCACAACAGGCACATCCCAGCCACGAGCACTTCCTGCCTCTGTTGTACGCTGTCGGGGCGCTGGACGCCGGCGAGGCGCCAGAGTTCTTCAATCTGGGTTTCCAGGCGGCATCGATTTCCATGCGCTCGGTCCTCTGGGCCTGACTTATTGAGGGCGGCCCGCCTTCAGGACGCCGCGTACCAAGTTACGACTGTGGGCGCCAAAATGCTCCATCAACTCGGCCGTCACGGCATCGAGCCGGGCGCGCTTGGTGGCATCCTGGTGCGCCAGCTCGGCCACCAGATCGATGCCGGACTCCTTGACGCCAAAATCGAATGTCGGCTCCGAAACGTAGCTTGCGGGCAGGGTGCTGACCAGAATCTCAGTCAGGCGCGAACCTAGCGCGTACGACTGGGCGCTGACAACGTCACGCGGGTACAGGTCCGACCAGGACGGGTAGCTGGCATCGCTGCTACCGTTGCGCAGTGCACGCTCGATGCCGGACTCCTGTTTTCCCTGCGCCGCGTTGTAGATCAGTCCGTTTTGGTACTTTTCCAGGGCCAGGTGGCGGTTCGACAGCAACACGATCATTTCGTCCTTGAGCCTGGGCCAGCCGGCCATGGCCAGCAGGTTGATGCCGATCAGCCTGAGCGATGAATTGCCTGGCGAGAGACTGGCGTGATAGGGTTGTGTCAGGTCCTCGACGTAATGCAGCGCCAAGCCGGCAAAGCGCCAGCCCCAATAGGGGTGCCCGGTGCGAAACGCCAGCGACGACAGCGTACTGAACTGATGGATTCGCAGCAAGGGGAAAGTGCGTTTGATGAACGGTGCGGCCAGATAGATGATGCGGTCTTCGTGATAGAAGCCCATGTGAAACGGTGCCTGTGTCGAAAAGTATAGCGCCGGATTGCCAAAAGGAAGCGTGTCAAAGCCGTAGATCTTGCCCCAGGCCGACGGACTGTCCGACCACAGGTTGATGTCCAGACCGTAGTCGGGTTCATCCGTCGCCGAGGCCAGCACCGCCAGGGGCGGCACCATCTCGCCGGCCCGAACGCTGACAAAGCGATACGTCGAGTTCGGCTGCTCGGGCAGCGTGTTGACTTCGGCGTGCGCGAGCAGGCGCGCTGCTTCGGGCGCAGGACCCCACGGATCAGGCTGCAGGTAAAGGGCAAATTTGCTGTTCGGGGCGACTCGCAGCGCCTGGAAAAAGGCAAGCTTGCGCTCGTCGTCGGTCCGCGCCGAATTCGCGCTGAAGGCCAGCGCCGCCGGACGCGGCGGGTAAACCTCGAGATGGGTCGCGGCCCACTGTTCCTGATTCGCCAGCAGGGTTTGCAGTGCGGCTTCCTGCGCTTTGAGAAACGTTTCCAGTGGCTCGGCCTTGACCGGTGCTGCCAGGGCGACCTCGGGCATCTTTTCAAACGCGCGGTAGGCGGCGAAGGTGTGATTGCTCCAGGCCAGGGCCAAGCCCGGGACCAGTCCAAGCGCGCCAACCAGGGCCAGGGCGTATCGCTTCATGGGGCTGTCTCCGAAAGTGATTGCGTCCATCATAGCGAACCAGGAACCCTGCAATGCGGTACATTGCAAGCTGCCATGAATAGCTCACGCCCACAATTGAATGTCGCTGTGGTCATGCGCCGCGAGCGCGTGCAGGGCCCGATGAGCCGCTGGCAGCCGTGGCGCTGGGTGCTCGCCGAAGTCATCTCCCAGGAAGACAGTTTTGGCCAGCAGCCGCGCCTTCTGTACCAGGATGATCGTGAAGAGCGCTGGCTGCATCCGGGCTACCCGGTGCGCCTGTTCACAGATGATGCCGAGGGCTATTACCTCAACCTCAGTACACCGGCGCCGGCCTGGTTTGTACTCTGGCGAATGGAGGAAACCGCCGAGCTTGCCGCCGAGCCGGTGGCCAGGCCGGTTCAGGTGAGTTTGAGTTACCACGATGCCGGGCGCTGGCTCGATGCGCAGGAGACTGTCGAGCAGGTGAGTGCACCCGAGCCGGTCGTGCGGTGGTTGCGCGGCTTCGTTGATCAGCACTATGTCGTGGAGCCAAAGCGCCGCCGCCGCCCGCAAAGCTTCAGGGGCCTGAGCGAGCGTTTCGATCCCGCGTCCGAGGGCTCAGCGCCGCGTTCAAGCAGTGCCAGCGGAGTCGGCGATGGCTGACGGCTTTCTCAGCCGCTGGTCACAGCGCAAGCGGGCCGGAGGTGATGGTTTGGCCACGCCCGATGTGCCGGCGCGTGAGGTCGCAGCCGGGCAAGCTGCGGCGGCGCAGACTGTACCGGCGATCCCGGCACCCGTTGCGCCTGCGCCCCGGGAGGCCTTGCCGGTGCCGACCATGGAGGACGTCCTGGCCCTCACGCCGGGGTCGGATTTCAGGGCCTATGTTGACGCGAAAGTCCCTCATGAGGTGCGCAATGCGGCCATGAAAAAGCTGTTTGCCGATCCGCATTACAACCTGATGGACGGGCTCGACACCTACATCGGCGACTACGGCGGCGCCGACCCCTTGCCGCTGTCCATGCTGCACAAG
>JAKANU010000006.1 GCA_021812315.1 Pseudomonadota bacterium | reverse complement strand
TCCGCCACTGTGGGCTTTACTGGACTTTCAGACATCGCCCGCGGGCTGGAACAGGCCCTGCGTCATGTCAGGTTGCACGCACATGCCGAAGCTGAACACGCCAAACTGTTCGTTGAGGCAGCGGAGGAGATTCGTCGCCTTCTTCATCAGTTTGCTGCCGGCTTTCTCAAGGAGCCCGACCCGGACCGGCTGGCGTCGCTCAAAGCCATCCTGGCGATCGAATTTCCCGCGGCCGGACCGAGCGTTCGCGACAGCCTTTACGAGGAAGAGCCCGAAGAGTCGCAACCTGTTGCCGACTCCGAATTCGGCAGCGACCGGGAATCGGCAATCGCGCCACAAAGCGAGCCGCCAGAGCACGACACAACACCCGTCGCTGTCGGCGGTGACGAGGTTTCCGCCGCTGACATCGAGGTCGACAGCCTGGAAGTCGTCGACGCGATTGATGTTGACCTGTTCCCGATCTTCGAGGAAGAGGCGCTCGAGTTGTTGCCGCAGCTCGGAGGCGCGCTCCGCCAATGGACGGCCCGCCCGGAAAACCTCGGTGCGCGCAAGGAGGTCTTGCGCGTTCTGCATACTCTCAAGGGAAGTGCCCGTTTGGCTGGGGCCATGCGCCTGGGTGAAATGACCCACGAGATGGAGTCGGCGATCGAGTTGCTGGGCACCGAGTTTTCGCAGCCCCCCAATCTCGAACCTCTCTTGACGCGCTTGGATGCGATACGGGCCAATTTTGAGCAACTTCTGGCCACACCAGAGCAGGCCAGGAATCTTCCGGAGGCAGCACAGGTGCCAGAGGCGGTAGCGCTGCCAGGCGCTGTGGAGATAGCGCCGCTTGACGCCGCACCAATCATCGCACCGGTGGTCGCCCCGAAACCTTCGACCCTGCCACCGTTGCGCCACGCGCCCAACCAGACCGTGCGGGTTCGCGCGCAGTTGCTCGATCGCATGGTCAATCAAGCCGGGGAGGTCATGATCACCCGCGCCAGGCTGGAGGCCCGGCTGGGACAACTGCGAACCTCGCTGGTCGAGTTGACGGGAAACCTTGACCGTCTGAGAAATCTCTTGCGTGACATCGAACTGCAATCCGAGTCGCAGATGCAGTCGCGTCTGGCCCAGGCCAAGGACTCCGCGCAGGGCTTTGACCCACTTGAATTCGATCGCTTTACCCGGGTCCAGGAACTCACCCGAATGATGGCCGAATCGGTTCATGATGTGGCCACCGTGCAGCGCAATTTGCAGCGCGCCGTCGAGGGTACCGAGGACGACCTGATTGCTCAGGCCCGTCAGGCCCGCGAGTTGCAACGCGATTTGCTGCGCACCCGGATGGTCGAGTTCGACGGCGTTGCCGAGCGATTGCATCGGGCCGTACGCCAGGCTGCACGGGACGCCGACAAGCAAGTCCGGCTCGACATCCAGGGCGGTTCACTGGATATGGACCGCGGCGTCCTGGAGCGCATGCTGCCGGCGTTCGAGCACTTGCTGCGCAACGCGGTCGGTCATGGCATCGAGTCGCCGCAGGCACGTGTGGCGGCGGGGAAGCCGGAGACCGGACTGATACAGATTATTTTGCAGCAGCACAGTGATGACGTGACAGTGGAGTTGCGCGACGATGGCGCGGGACTGGACATGGATCAACTTCGGGCCAGAGCCATCGCAGACGGTCACATGGAGGCCGACGCTTCACTGACTGATGCAGAACTGGTTAAGCTCATCTACACCTCAGGTTTCACGACCGCTCAGGTCGTGACTGAACTATCTGGCCGTGGGGTTGGTCTGGATATTGTCAGATCAGAGGTCCATGCGCTCGGGGGCCGCATTGAAACCTCCACGCAGCGCGGGCTCGGCACAAGTTTCAAGCTGGTGTTGCCCTTGACAACCGCGGTCACTCAGGTGGTTATGTTGCGCGTGGGCGAATTGGTCATTGGTGTTCCAGCCAATCTGGTCGAAATCGTGCGCCGCGTTCCGCTCGCTGAACTTGAACACGCCTACGAAGTCAACGCGTTCGAGTACGACCACGAAATGGTCCCGTTCTTCTGGGTCGGCGCCCTGCTTCAGGCTTCGGCGCACAGCAGCGAAACACGCAGCAAGACAATACCTGTCGCGGTGTTCCGAAGTGCTGGTCAGCGTCTGGCGGCCCACATTGACGAGGTTCTTGGCAACCAGGAAGTCGTGGTCAAGAATCTTGGGCCACAGCTTTCCAGACTCCCGGGCCTGGTTGGCATGTCGGTGCTGGCCTCGGGCGCGGTGGTTCTCATTTACAACCCAGTGGCACTGACCGCTGTCTACGGCGCACAGGCCACCGAATTCAGGCGCGCGAGCGAACGCCGGGCTGCGCCCCCGCCCGCCCTCACAGGGCAGCCCAAATCGTCACTGGTGGCGAGCGTCAGTCAGACACCCTTGATTCTGGTCGTGGACGACTCGATCACCGTGCGGCGGGTGACCCAACGGCTGCTCAAGCGCGAAGGTTTCCGCGTCAGCCTTGCAAATGACGGCCTTCAGGCGCTTGAGCGCTTGCAGGAGGAGCGGCCGGCTGTCGTGCTTTCCGACATTGAAATGCCGCGCATGGACGGGTTTGATTTGGCGCGTAACATCCGCGCCGACGCCAAGCTCGCAGATCTGCCGATCATCATGATTACCTCAAGAATTGCTGAAAAGCACCGCGACCACGCGCGCGAACTGGGCGTCAATCACTACCTTGGCAAGCCATACTCGGAAGATGTCCTGATCGGACTGATTCGCCAGCATTGTGCGGCGCCGCTGCAGACCACGCAGTAGGTCACTCGCACCGCAGCCTGGGCTGACGCCCGAACTATTCGGCCCCGATACCGCGGGCTTCAATGACGCCGCCAAGCAAAGCTGTGTCGGCCTTGATGCGGTTGGCCAGGCCTTCAGAGGAACTCCCCACGACCTGCCACCCCTGCTGGAACAACTTCTGTCGAATGTCGGGTGAACGGGCAATGTCGCTAAACAACACGGACAAACGCTTCACCACCGGCCGGGGCAAGGTCCTCGGAGCTGCCACGGCGTTCCAGATTTCAAGGCTGAACCCGGTGACGCCAGCCTCGGTCATGCTGGGAAGTTCCGGCACCAAGGTGCTGCGCCCGGCAGACGTCACGCCAATGGCGCGCAGCTTGGCGGACCTGATTTGCGACAAAGCCAGCGCCGGCGGCAGCATCGAGAGTTGCAACTGACCCCCCAGCATCGCGTTGGCGACCTGCGGATAACCCGGGTACGGCACATGCACGGGGTTGATCCCTGTCTTGCTCTTGAGCCACTCCATGCCGATATGCCCCACGGTTCCAACACCCGGCGAGCCATAGCTCCACTTGTCACCAGCAGCCCGCGCGGCCGCAAAGAACTCCTGCGCGGTTGCACCGGGGGTACCCAGCGGCGCCGTCAATACGAGTGGTGAAACCCCGACCAGACTGATCGGGGCAAAGTCTTTCAAGGGGTCATAGTGGAGCTTTGGGTTGAGCAGTCTGGCAATTGTCATGTTGCCATTGATCATCAACCCGATGGTGTGATTATCGGTGGCCTTGGCGACGTAGTCGGCAGCTATGTTGCCACCCGCACCCACTTTGTTTTCAACAATGACCGGCTGACCAAGCGCCCTCGACAAGGGTTCCGCAAGAGTCCGGGCAGTCAAGTCGGGCGAGGACCCCGGGGGAAAGCCGACGATGATGCGAACGGTCTTGGTCGGCCATGTTGCCGCGAGGTCTGTGCTGCTCGGCGACGCTTGTGCCAGCGACAACGACGCCAGCAGGGTCGTCATGAGTGCCAGGGCAAAACGCCTGCTTGTCAAATCGGTCATGTGATGTGCTTCCCGTGGGCTGAAATTCGCATTGTCGCCGACTCCACCACGGGTTCATCGACGCTCAGGCGTGCTCCAGCAGCGCCTTCTTCATTTTTTTCATCGCCGCGACCTCAATCTGGCGAATACGCTCGGCGCTCACACCGTATTCGGCCGCCAGCTCATGCAGAGTCATGCCGCCGGAATTGTCATCATTGACCTTGAGCCAGCGCTCTTGCACGATGCGCCTGCTGCGCTCGTCGAGGACGTCAAGGGCGCTGGCAATGCCGTCGCTTGCCAACACGTCTCTTTGACGCGCCTCAATCACCGCCGTCGGTTCGTGCGTGACATCCGTCAGGTAGGATATGGGTCCAAAGCCCTCCTCACTGCCGTCGGCAGGGCCTGGGTCGAGAAGGACATCGCCGCCCGACAGGCGGCCCTCCATCTCGATGACGTCCTCGCGCTTGACCCGAAGCTCGGCGGACATTGCATCGATTTGAGATTCGTTGAGGGTTTCGCGATAAGTTGCGGCGTCGGTTGCGGCATCGTCAGCCTTGTAACGCTGTTTCATGGAGCGCAGATTGAAGAACAGCTTGCGCTGCGCCTTGGTCGTAGCGACTTTCACCATCCGCCAGTTCTTCAGGATGTATTCATGAATTTCTGCCTTGATCCAGTGCATCGCATAGCTCACAAGCCGTACGCCTTGATCGGGATCAAA
Organism: Pseudomonadota bacterium; assembly: GCA_021812315.1. Classification (GTDB taxonomy): domain Bacteria; phylum Pseudomonadota; class Gammaproteobacteria; order Burkholderiales; family Burkholderiaceae_C; genus Rhodoferax. Next base: position 22,909 of record JAKANU010000006.1, on the reverse strand, counting down.
ACGCTTGACCGCTTTCATCAATCCAATGTTGCCTTCCTGAATGAGATCACCGTGCGGCAAGCCGTAGCCTAGATACTGGCGGGAAATTGACACCACCAGGCGCAGGTGAGATAGCACTAACTTCCCGGCCGCATCCAGATCATTCTCCAGCCTGAACTTTCGTGAGAACTCCTGCTCCTGCTCAAGTGTGAGCATTGGCAGACGGTTGACGGCAGAGATGTACGCGTCCAGATTCCCTAGCGCCGGAACGACAGCCCAGGGATTGGCCACCGCGAGTGCGCCGCCGGACACTGCATTTTGATAAGTCATGCCAAAGCTCCTTCATTCCACAACTATAATGTTAGCACTCTCTTGGACGGAGTGCCAATCGGAAAGTTCAATCGCCGCGATAGCCAAGAGACGACCAGCCGGGGTCGGCTTTGCAAGGTGCCGGCCTAGCGGCCGGTCCTTCCCGGCAAGATAATGGCAGCCAAACCATTCGAAATCCCACATGACAGACTCCTCGACCGCCCCGACAGCAGCAGCAAACAGCAGTTTTCAAAGCAAGGACGAGCCACGGCTGACCAGTCTGGCGCACGGAGGCGGCTGTGGCTGCAAGATCGCACCTGGCGTGCTCCGTGAGATCCTGAAGGGCATCGGCACCCTGCCCGTGCCCCGTGAGTTGCTGGTTGGGATAGATACCTCGGATGACGCCGCTGTCTACCTCCTTAACGACGAACAAGCGCTCATCGCAACGACGGATTTCTTCATGCCGATCGTGGACGACCCGTTTGACTTTGGCCGGATTGCAGCGGCCAACGCGATCTCGGACGTCTACGCCATGGGTGGCAGGCCGATCCTGGCCCTGGCGCTGGTGGGAATGCCGATCAGCCAGCTCTCGACGCAGACGATTGGCAGAATCCTCGAAGGGGGAGCTTCGGTTTGCGGCTCGGCAGGAATTCCCGTCGCCGGCGGCCACACCATTGATTCAGTCGAGCCGATTTATGGTCTGGTCGTTCTCGGTCTGGTCCATCCCAGCCGTATCAAGCGCAACGCCGACGCACATGCCGGGGACCAGTTGATCCTTGGCAAGCCCCTGGGCGTCGGCATCCTGTCAGCGGCGCTGAAGAGAGAAAAACTTGACACCGAGGCTTACGCGCTGATGCTGGCGACCACAACGCATCTCAACACGGCAGGCCCGGACCTTGCGGCACTCGATGGGGTGCACGCCCTGACCGATGTCACCGGCTTCGGACTGGCGGGCCATGTGCTGGAATTGGCGCGCGGCTCGGGCTGCGTGGCGGAGGTCGATTGGTCGGCCGTGCCGTTGCTGGCGAATGTGCGAAATCTCGCGGCACAGGGTATCGTCACCGGTGCGTCCGGGCGCAATTGGTCTGCCTACGGAGATGAAATTGACCTGCCGGCGAACTTTGACGAGGTGGACAAGGCCCTGCTCTGCGACCCGCAAACCAGCGGCGGCCTGCTGGTGTCCTGCGCCGCGCAAAGGGCCAACGATGTGCTGCAGATATTTCGGCAGCATGGATTTCATGGCGCCGCGCGGATCGGCACCATGGCGACCGATGGACGCGGACCGAGACTGTTGCTGCGCTAGCGTCAAGCACCCGGGAAACACCCCGCCAGCCCTGCCGCCGGTCAAAATCCGCTGGGTTTGTTCGTATGAAAATCGGTAACCTTCTGGAAACGGTGCGCCAGTCCAAGCAGTTTGGCCTCCTGAAGATGATTGCCGACAAGTTGCAGGCCCACAGGCATGTGTCCTGAGCCCAAGCCGACGGGCAAGCTCATCCCGGGCAGTCCCGCCAGCGAAGCCGGCAGCGTATAGACATCGGCCAGATAGTTCGACAGGGGGTCTTCGCGCTTGTCGCCGAGCTTCCATGCAACCGTGGGCGCCACCGGACCGGCAATGACGTCGCACTGGGCAAACGCCGCTTGAAAATCCTCGGCGATCATGCGCCGGATCTTCTGGGCCTGCAAATAATAGGCGTCGTAATAGCCATGCGACAGAACGTACGTCCCGATCATGATGCGGCGTTTGACCTCATCACCAAAACCCTGGGCACGGGTCTTCTTGTACATATCGATCAAATCGCCATACTCACGGGCACGATGGCCAAACTTGACGCCATCGAAACGACTCAGATTACTTGATGCTTCGGCCGCAGCAATGATGTAGTAAACCGGAATTGCCAGTTCCGTGCGTGGCAGAGAAATGGGAACCAGTCTTGCGCCCAGCTTTTGATACTCTGCGAGCGCCTCTTCGACGCACAAACGAACGTCGGGTGCCAACCCAGGGCCGAAAAATTCATCCGGAATGCCAATGCGCAAACCATCGACCGCAACGTCGAGCATTCGCGCAAAATCCTCCGCAGCGACGTCAAGCGAAGTCGAATCGCGATGCGTATCAGGACCGCACATGGCAGACAACAGCAAGGCGCAATCATGTGCCGTCTGCGCGAGCACACCAGCCTGGTCAAGGCTCGAAGCAAAGGCCACCATCCCATAGCGGGATGCCCGCCCATAGGTGGGTTTGATGCCGGTAACCCCGCAAAACGATGCGGGCTGGCGAATCGAACCGCCGGTGTCCGTTCCCGTCGCCGCCGGCACCAGCCGCGCAGCCACGGCCGCTGCGGAGCCGCCCGAAGATCCCCCCGGTGTACGCGAAACGTCCCAAGGATTTGCAACCTGGCCGTAAGCCGAATTCTCGTTGGATGATCCCATCGCGAATTCGTCACAATTGAGTTTGCCCAAAGTGACCATACCTTGCTGACCGAGGTTGGCCACGACCGTCGCGTCAAATGGCGAGCGATACGCCTCGAGCATTCTTGAGCCGGCGGTTGAAATCAGGTCACGGGTAACAAAGATGTCCTTGTGCGCCACGGGGACGCCCATCAGCGATGACACATCTGACGCGACCTTGTCGGTCAAACGCAGGTCGACGGCACGCGCCTGTGCCAACGTCACCTCTTCATCAACGTCGAGAAAAGCACCCAAATGCGAATGCGCCCGAATGCGTGCCAAAAAGTGCTGGGCCACTTCGGTCGCCGAGACCTTGCGCTCACGCAGAAGTGCGGCGAGCCCGACGACCGTCAAATCATGCAACTCTGACATACCGTCTGCCATCTTCACTCCCGCTATTCAACGACTCGCGGCACCAGCAACAGACCGCGCTCGACGCTCGGCGCATTGCGCAAGTTGGCCTCACGCTCATCGCGCTCCGTCACCAGGTCATCGCACAGTCTCAGGGAAAAATCCGATACCGCGGCCATGGGATGCGCCAGCGGCTCAACCCCCTGGGTAGCGATGGAGCGCATCTGCTCGACCAATTCAAAAAAACCGTTGATTTGCGTACGCATGCGTTCGCGCTCGGACGTGTCGAGTTCCAGGCGCGCCAGATTGGCAATTCGGACGATATCTGAAGAAGTCAGAGACATAAGAAATCCGGGTTCGAAACGGGATGTAATAACACCCCCCTGCAAGCCTCTGGCAGGCGAGCATTCTAAGGGGATGGGGTATTATCCTGCCTTTGAACTCAAGTCTGCCGCCAGGCCGGTTTCTGCTGAAAGCGCAAGCAACGGGGACAGTCAATTTATGGTCACGGCGGGTCCAAGCGCCGACCATACGCGAGAGGATATTTAATGTTTGGAGCATTCCGTCAGTATTTTTCCACTGACCTGGCGATCGACCTGGGCACCGCCAATACCCTGATCTTTGTGCGCGACAAAGGCATCGTGCTTGACGAGCCCTCAGTCGTCGCGATACGCCACGAGGGCGGTCCGCAGGGCAAGAAGACGATTCAGGCCGTGGGTCGGGAAGCCAAAGCGATGCTGGGCAAGGTGCCGGGCAACATCGAAGCCATCCGGCCAATGAAAGACGGCGTGATTGCCGACTTCACGGTGACCGAACAAATGCTCAAGCAGTTCATCAAAATGGTGCACCCGCGCTCGGTCTTTCGGCCCAGCCCGCGCATCATCATCTGCGTGCCATGCGGATCGACGCAGGTGGAACGTCGTGCAATTCGTGAATCGGCACTGGGGGCCGGCGCCAGCGATGTCTACCTGATTGAAGAGCCGATGGCTGCGGCCATCGGTGCGGGCCTGCCGGTTTCCGAAGCGAGTGGCTCGATGGTGGTGGACATCGGTGGCGGCACCACCGAGGTTGGCGTGATCTCCCTCGGGGGCATGGTCTACAAGGGCAGCGTGCGGGTGGGCGGTGACAAGTTCGACGAGGCGATCATCAACTACATCCGCAGGAACTACGGCATGCTGATCGGCGAGCCGACTGCGGAGTCGATCAAGAAGAACATTGGTTCGGCGTTTCCGGGTAGCGAGGTTCGCGAAATGGAAGTGCGTGGCCGCAACCTTTCCGAAGGCGTGCCACGCAGTTTTACCATCTCGAGCAACGAAATTCTCGAAGCCTTGACGGATCCGATCAACAATATTGTCTCGGCCGTCAAAAATGCCCTCGAACAAACGCCGCCGGAGCTGGGCGCCGACATTGCCGATCGCGGCATGATGCTCACCGGCGGTGGCGCCCTTTTGCGCGATCTAGATCGACTCTTGGCCGAAGAAACCGGCCTGCCGGTGCTGGTCGCCGAAGACCCACTGACTTGCGTTGTCCGTGGTTGCGGCATCGCACTGGAGCGGATGGAGCGACTGGGCTCCATTTTCACCAGCGAATAACACGAGGCGCAGCGATGCCGCTCGGTACGCTGGACGCAAAGCCTCCCCCGTTCTTCAGGCAGGGCCCGTCGGCCCTGTCCAGACTGGTGCTTTTCAGCGCGATGGCGCTGTTCCTGATGGTGGCGGACCTGCGCCTGGAAATCGCCAAGCCTTTGCGCGTCGCCTTGGCCAGCGCCCTGTACCCGGGCCAATGGCTGGCGCTGCGACCGGTCCTGTGGACGCGTGCTGCACAACGGTATTTTGAATCGCTGGCCGCGGCACAGAGCGCCGAGCAGACGGCGCGTCGTCAGCTTGCCCTGCAATCTCAACGCGCCAGTCAGGTCGAGCAGCTCAGCCTGGAAAATGGGCGGCTTCGCGCCCTGCTTGAACTGCGCGCACGAGTGACCACACCTTCGCAATCGGCGCAGGTACTGTACGACGCTGCCGATCCGTATACACGCAAGGTGATCATTGACCGCGGCATGCTCGACGGCGTGGTACCTTCCTCCCCGGTTCTTGATGAGGCGGGCATCCTCGGTCAGGTGACTCGTGTCTACGCGAGCGTGAGCGAAGTCACCCTGGTCACCGATCGAGACCAGGCAATTCCGGTACTCAACACGCGCACTGGCGCGCGCGGCGTAGCGTTTGGGGACCCGGCGCTACACTCGGATGGACTGGAACTCCGATTCATGGCCGGCAATGCCGATGTGCAACCTGGCGACTTGCTCACGACCAGTGGCGTGGACGGCGTCTATCCACCCGGGCTGGCCGTGGCGCGAGTCGAGAAGGTGGAACGGCGCGTTGACTCGGCGTTTGCCCGCATCGGCTGCGTACCGGTGGCCCGGGTCTCCGCAGTCGCAAACGTGATGGTGTTGCAACCGGTGACAAGCCAGATCGCCCCGCGACCCCCCGTCGAAGCCGCGTCTGCACCTGCCAGGAAGGGGGCAAAAAAATGATCATGCGCCCCGGTCAGCAGTTGCTTTTACCGGCCAGTCCCCTGTTCATCTGGGGCAGCCTGATCGCCGCCCTGGTTCTCAATATGTTGCAAAACATGGGCCTGTGGGGACGTGCCGCATGGATGCCCGACTTTGTGGCGCTCGCGCTGGTGTTCTGGACCATTCATCAACCACGAAGGGTGGGCGTGGCCAGCGCATTTTTGTTTGGGATCCTGGTCGACATTCACCAGGGGGCACTGCTCGGACAGCACGCGTTGGCTTACACCGTGCTGAGTTACCTGGCGATTGCGATTCACCGGCGCCTGCTCTGGTTTGGCGTACCGTCACAGGCTTTTCAGGTGCTGCCTTTGTTTGCCGCCAGTCATGCCATTGAGCTTGGTGTTCGCATGCTCGCCGGTGGGGCCTTTCCGGGCCCGCTCCTGCTGCTCGCCCCGGTCGTCGAGTCTGCCCTTTGGCCGCTCATCAGCGTGCTGCTGCTGCTGCCACAAAAAAGGACGCCGGATCCCGATGCGAACCGCCCACTTTGAACGTGCGTGCGCCACGAGCGCCGCGACTCGGACATGACGACCGAGTTGCGCAACGTTGAAGCCGACTTGTCGCGCTTCCGGGGACGTGTGCTGGCCGCCAGCGCCCTTGCACTCATCTGCTTCCTGCTGATCGTGGCCCGACTGGGCTACCTTCAGATCTTGCGCCACGATGATTTGCTGGAACAGGCGGAAAGCAACCGCACCGCCGTGGTTCCGGTCGTGCCCAATCGCGGGCTCATCGTTGATCGCAACAACATCGTGCTAGCAAACAATTACTCAGCCTACACGCTCGAAGTCACGCCCTCGAAGATCTCCAACCTTGAACAGACCCTTGAGGACCTTTCCCAGGTTCTCGACATTTCGGCGCGGGATCGCCGGCGTTTTCGCAAGCTGCTCGAGGAGTCCAGGAGTTTCGAGTCGCTACCGCTGTTGACCCGGCTCAGCGATGAAGAGGTTGCCAAATTTGCTGCTCAGCGCTTCCGCTTCCCTGGAGTCGACATCAAGGCGCGTCTTTTCCGCAGCTATCCCTACGGAGCATTGGCCAGCCATGTCCTGGGCTACATCGGACGAATCAACCCGACCGAAAAGGAAGATCTGGACAACTCGGAGGATCAGGCCAATTATCGTGGTACCGAGTACATCGGCAAACTCGGCATCGAACAGAGCTTCGAGAGCCAGTTGCACGGAACGACTGGAGTTGATTCGGTCGAGACTTCGGCCGGAGGGCGTGCCATGCGAAAGCTCGCGAGCAGCCCGGCAACACCCGGCAATACCGTCAAGTTGTCCATCGATATCCGACTTCAGGCACTGGTCGAGGATCTGTTCGGCGAGCGCCGCGGCGCACTGGTCGCACTCGATCCTGTCAACGGGGAAATTCTGGCTTTTGTCAGCAAGCCAACCTTCGACCCGAATTTGTTCGTCGAGGGCATCGACAGTGAAAACTGGCAGGTGCTCAATGAGTCGCCCGACAAGCCCCTGCTCAATCGGGCCTTGCGTGGCACCTATCCCCCAGGATCAACTTACAAGCCGTTCATGGCACTGGCAGCTCTGGAAACACGAACCCGCACACCTGAACAGAGCATCGCGGACCCCGGCTATTTCATGTTTGGCAATCACCGGTTTCGCGATGACAAGGAGGGTGGCCACGGCGTGGTCAACATGTACCGCTCAATCGTCCAGTCTTGTGACACCTACTATTACGTTCTTGCCAACGACATGGGCGTGGATACGATCCACCAGCAGATGCAGCGATTTGGGTTCGGCGAGTTGACCGGCATCGACCTGCTTGGTGAAGTGCGTGGCCTGCTGCCTTCGACCGCATGGAAGCGCCGGGCCTTCAAGCGGGCCGACCAGCAGAAATGGTATGCCGGTGAAACGATTTCGCTCGGCATTGGTCAGGGTTACAACAACTTCACCATCCTGCAATTGGCCTCCGCGACTGCCGCGTTGAGCAACCAGGGTCTGCGCATGCGTCCGCACCTGGTCCGGGAAGTCGTCGACATCGTGACCCACGCGCCGATCGTCACCGAACCCCAGGCGCTGGGCGAACCGATCGCCAAACCCGAGCACATCAGCACCATCACCAACGCCATGGTGGGGGTCAATCTCGAAGGCACATCGGCAGCGTCGTTTCGCGGCGCTGGCTACACCAGCGGCGGGAAGACAGGCACTGCGCAAGTTGTGCAAATCAAGCAAAACGAAAAATACATCTCTTCGAAGGTTGATGAGCGACTACGCGACCATGCCCTTTTTACCGCGTTCGCGCCCGCCGATCACCCGAGAATTGCGCTGGCCATGGTGGTCGAGAATGCCGGATTCGGCTCGCAAAGCGCGGCGCCCATAGCGCGGCGGGTTTTCGACTTCTGGCTGCTACAACAGTATCCGAGCGAAGAGGACATTGCGGCCGTGCAAAAGGGCCGCGCCACCACCCCGGTGGGCAAGCCCAGAGCCCTCTCGGAGGTGCCCTGGCCGCCGCTGGCTCCCTGAGTGAAGTCTGCGCGCGCTGTTTCCTGATGACAATCTGGCTGAACTTGCTACAAATATGATAGTTGCCTATGCAGAGGCAATAGCGCTTTCAAGCCTTTTACGCTCCATTGATCTTTCCGGAACTCATGACATCGATTTGCACCGCGGTATCGTCAGGTATTACGGAAATCTCGATAGTGAACCGGGTAGCGAATTGATGACTCAGGCTTTGGTGCCGGCTTGCGCGTCCTGCACGATCCAGCGCGCCGCCTTCTCGGCGATCATCAGCACTGGTGAATTGGTGTTGCCACTGGTGATCGTCGGCATCACCCCGGCGTCGACCACACGCAGGCCAGCGATCAAAGCGCCCTGACTCCCGCGCACGCGCAGGCGCGAGTCAACTACCGCCAGCGGATCGTCGGCGCGACCCATCTTGGTCGTCCCCACCGGATGAAAAATGGTCGTGGCAATGTCACCGGCCAGACGGGCGAGTTCGCCGTCGCTCTGAAACTGGATGCCCGGCTTCCACTCAAGCGGGTGAAAGCGCGCCAGGGCCGGCTGCGCCACAATGTTTCGCGCCACGCGCAAGGAATCTGCAGCAACCTTGCGATCACCCTCGGTGCTGAGGTAGTTCGGCGCGATGGCCGGGGCATCCTCAAAGCGCCCGCTGGTGATCTGAACCGATCCACGGCTGCTGGGGTTGAGGTTGCAGACGCTGGCAGTGAACGCATTGAAGCTATGCAAGGGTTCACCAAAGGCTTCCAGACTCAGGGGTTGCACATGAAACTCGATGTTCGGGTATGGCTGAGACGCATCGCTGCGCGTAAAGGCACCCAATTGCGAGGGCGCCATGCTCATGGGCCCGCTGCGCCTGAACGCATACTCCAGGCCAATCATCGCCTTGCCCCACAGCGAATTCGCCTGGGTGTTCAGTGTCTTCACGCCAGAGACCTTGTACACCGAGCGAATCTGCAAATGATCCTGCAAGTTCGCACCAACCCCTGGCGCGTCCACCACCACATCGATGCCATGCGCACCTAGCAGCGCAGCCGGCCCGACACCCGAGAGCTGCAGCAATTGCGGCGTGCCAATGCTGCCGGCGCTGAGGATCACCTCAACGCTCGCGCTGGCCGTCACCATCTCGCGGCCGGTCCAGACCCTCGCACCGACGCAGCGCTGCGTCCCGTCAGACTGCGTCTCGAACAGCAATCTTGAAACCTGCGCCGACGTCCACAATTCAAAATTGGATCGCCCGTAACAGGTCGGTCGCAAGAACGCCTTGGCGGTGCTCCAGCGCCAGCCTTGACGCTGGTTTACCTCAAAGTAGCCAACGCCTTCGTTGTCGCCGCGGTTGAAGTCCTCGGTTGCCGCGATCCCGGCCTGCTGCGCCGCCTGCGCGAAAGCGTTGAGGATGTCCCAACTCAAGCGTTGCTTCTCAACCCGCCACTCACCGCCCGCCTGCCGCTGGCGCAGGCTGCGCACGTAGGCATCGCTGGTGTCTTGCATCAACTCGGGCGCAACCCCCCTGGCGCCATGGGCTGCGCTGGCTCCGCGGTAGTGGTCTTCGTGCATTTTGAAAGCCGGCAAGACCTGCTCCCAGGTCCACGACGCGTCGCCGGTGAGGTGCGCCCACTGGTCGTAGTCGCGCGCCTGCCCGCGCATGTAAATCATGCCATTGATGCTGCTGCACCCGCCCAGCGTCTTGCCGCGCGGGTACCGCAGCACACGCCCATTGAGGCCGGCATCGGGCTGAGTGCGATAGAGCCAATCGGTACGCGGATTGCCGATGCAATACAGGTAACCCACCGGAATATGTATCCAGTGATAGTCGTCCTTGCGCCCGGCCTCAATCAGCAGGACACGGCGGCTGGCATCTGCCGACAAACGGTTGGCCAAGAGGCAGCCCGCGGTTCCGGCGCCAACAATGATGTAGTCAAAGCTTGTGCTCATGATGGCGCGCCCCTCAGCGTCCTGCCCAGTTCGGCTTGCGCTTATCCTGAAATGCCTGTTGCCCTTCCCGGGCATCCTCGGTCAGCGTGAACAGCGCGATCTGGCTCTCCGTGAAGGCAACCGACTCCTCGAACGCCATCGACTGCACTGATTTCAGGGTGTACAGACCGCGACGTATGGCCGCCGGCGATTTGTCCAGCAGCCGATCGAGCAACCACTGGAGCTTGGCATCCACGTCGTCATCGACGTAATTCACCAGGCCCGCTTCAAGGGCCTGCGCCGATGTGATCGGCTCGCCGCTCAGACACATCTCGCTGAGCAGGCGTCGCGGAATCAGGTGCTGCAGCACGCTGAGCACCTGAGCCGGAAACACGCCCACCTTCACTTCGGGCAGGCCAAAGATCGCATGCCGCGCGGCCACTGCCATATCGCACATTGACATCAGGCCCATGCCACCGGCCATGCAGGCCCCGTTGACGCGCGCAATCAGCGGCACATAGCTGGCTCGTGCCGCGCGCAGCAACTGCGCCAGATGTCCATGCGGCTCGGAATAGTCGGTGGTGAAGGCCTGCGCCGCTTGCAAATCGGCACCCGCACAAAAGGCTTTGCTCCCGGCGCCTGTGACGACAATGGCCCGCACGTCGCGCTGGCCTTGCGCCTCGTTGATGGCCTGGGTCATCCGCGCGAGCACACCGTGACTCATGGCATTGCGCCGCTCTTCGCGCGTGATGGTCAGCCAGAGCACCGGGCCGCGCTGCTCGACGCTGAGCTCCGTGGTGGATGAAAAATTGGGATCCTGTACCATGAACGTCTCCTGTTGAATGCATTTTGCCGCAACTGTGCTGCTGCACGGCCAGACTTCAACAAGCTTTGGCGTTACGATGATCGCCCGCACATCTTCGTCATTCGCCGCCGAGGTATCACTTGATTCCGCGCCCTTTCACGGTTGATAGCAGCCCGCTGGTCCATCACGAGACCGCACCAAGCGGGACCATGATCACCTTGTCGGGCTGCTGGACTGCCGCTCAAATGGCGACTGCGCCAACTTGGAGACGCCTGCAGTCGGAACTGGCGCAGTGTTTGGCGACGGGCGGCGAGCCAAATTGGGATTTGCGCAGCCTGCAGCGGCTCGACCACATCGGTGCCCAAGTGCTCTGGGCCGCCTGGGGTCGACAGTGGCCCAGGCAACTGCTGTTGCACGATGCACACCGCGCGATGCTCACGCGCGTGGCCCGTTACTCGATCGCGCCGCCGCCAACACCGCGCGACACACCGTGGGCACTGTTTCTGGGGCTCGGTGCGGCGCTGTGGCAAGCGGGCGGACAAGTCCGCGATTTGATTGCGCTGATCGGCCAGTTGCTCATCGACATCGTACGCTTGCTGCGCGCGCCGGGCAAAGGTCCCTGGCGCGACGTCTCCGGCCACCTGTACCATATCGGTGCCACGGCGCTGCCAATCACCGCGCTGGTGGGTTTTCTGATTGGCGTCGTGCTGGCCTACCTGATGTCACTGCAACTGCGCCAGTTCGGCGCCGACGCCTACATCGTCGATATTCTGGGAATCTCGTTGATCCGCGAACTCGGACCGGTGCTCGCCGCGATCCTGATCGCCGGTCGCTCGGGCTCAGCAATCACGGCACAAATCGGCGTCATGCGCGTCACCGAAGAGCTCGACGCCATGCGCGTTCTCGGCATCCCCAGAGGCTACCGGCTGGTCATGCCGCGCGCCATGGCGCTGGCATTGGCCATGCCATTGTTGACGCTGTGGACGACGCTGGCAGCGCTGCTCGGCGGCATTCTGGCAGCCGATCTGGCGATGGGCGTGACACCGAGCTACTTCTTGGCCACCTTGCCGCAGGCTGTGCAGATCTCCAACCTGACGCTGGCGATGGGGAAATCGGTGGTTTTCGGCTTGCTCATCGCCCTGATCGGCTGCCATTACGGGCTGCGCATCAAGCCCAACACGGAGAGCCTGGGTCAAGGGACCACCGCCTCGGTGGTGACTTCCATCACCATGGTGATTTTGGTCGACGCCCTGTTCGCGGTGGTGTTCAAGGACATCGGCATATGAGCCGCCCCGACGCGCCAGACCCAGCGGTGGTTGACGTCGACAAGCTCTGGTCGATATTTCGTGACGGCGGGCGCGACCTTGTGATTCACCAGGACCTTGATCTGAGCGTTGCGCCCGGGGAGATGCTTTCGATCGTTGGCGGCTCGGGCAGCGGCAAGACGGTGCTGCTGCGCCAGATCCTGGGACTGCAGAAACCCGCCCGCGGCAGCGTAAGGGTGCTGGGACAACCCGCCTCGGAGCTGGGCAGCGAGGGTGCCGCCAGCCGCATCGGCATGCTGTTTCAGCATGGCGCCCTGTTCTCGGCATTCACGGTGTTGGAGAACATCGCCTTTGCCCTGCGCGAACTTGGAACCTTGCCGCGAGACCTGATTCGCGAAGCCGCCATGGCGAAACTGCAGATGGTCGGGCTCGATCCTGCGCAGGCCAACAAGATGCCGGCCGAACTATCCGGAGGCATGATCAAACGCGTGGCGCTGGCCCGAGCGCTGATTCTGGACCCGCCATTGCTGCTGCTTGACGAGCCCACGGCCGGACTGGACCCGGGCAGCTCGGACAGCTTTTGCCAGTTGCTGCGCGCCCTGCACCAGGAACTGGGACTGACGGTGGTGATGGTAACGCATGATCTCGACACCCTGTTTGAACTCAGCACGCGGGTCGCCGTGGTGGCCGACAAACGCATCGTCGTCAGTGGCACACCGACCCAGGTCATGACGCATTCGCATCCCTTCGTTCAGGCCTTCTTCCTGGGCGCGCGTGGACGTCGCGCCAGCAGCCTGTTGCCATCCTCGGGCCAGACAGTGTAGAAAGACATCGCCATGGAAAACAAATCCCACGCTTTGGCCGCCGGCACCTTTGTGCTGGCGCTGCTGGCCCTGCTCGTGGGCCTGGCCGTATGGCTGACCCGCGACACGCGTCAGCAACGGACCTACGAACTCTCCAGTGGCGAATCGGTGACCGGCCTGCAGCGTCAGGCGCCGGTGCGCTTCAAGGGCGTCAACGTCGGCAAGGTCACGGCGATCGGTTTTGATCCGCAGGCCGCCGGCAATGTGTTGATCCGCATCGCGGTTGACGATGCCGCCCCGATCACCGAGTCAACCTTCGCCACGCTGGGCTATCAGGGCTTGACCGGGCTGGCCTTCGTGCAACTCGACGACGACGGCAATTCCAAGACGGGTGCCCCGGCCGATGACGGCACACCAGCGCGCATTGCCTTGCGGCCAAGCCGCCTGTCGAGTCTTTCCGACCAGGGCGTGAGCTTGCTCTCGAAGCTGGAAGAATCCAGCAGCCACTTGAATGCGCTGCTCGCGCCCGCCAACCAGACGGTGTTGATGAGCACCCTGGGCGAGCTCGGCCAGGCAGCTCGCGCCATCGGACAGCTCTCGACACAGGCCAGGCGACTGCTTCCCGGACTGGCACGACAGACCGATGCCACGCTGCAGACGCTGCAAGACGCGTCGGCACACGCGGGGCAAGGCGCGGACGAGGTTGGCCAGGCGGCGCAGGCCTTGCGCAGTGTCATGCAGCGCCTGAATGAGAAAGGCGGCACGCTGGAGCAACTCGTGCGCAGCGCCGACGCGCTGGCGGCGACCGGGCGCAATCTCAACGCCGTCACGCTGCCGCGTGTCAATCGTGCCATCGACGACGTTGCAGCGGCAGCGCGCCAGACAAATCGGACCGCGGAAGTCATCAACGAGAATCCGCAGTCCCTGATCTTTGGCAACGCCCCGATCGCGCCCGGTCCGGGCGAGGCGGGTTTTCAAGAGGAGCTCGCCAAACCATGAGGTGCGCTATGAATTCAATAGCATTCAATGCTTGGTCGACAGTCCTCCGAGCTGTAATTCTTTGTTTTCTCCTGACCACGGCGGGCTGCTCGGTGCCGGGTCCGGCGGCCCGATTGGCAGCCTTCGATTTCGGCCCCGGGCCGCTGACGGCAGCACCCGCCGAACATGATCCGCGACTGCCCGCCGTGATCATCGAAGTCGTGCAGACCAACCCGGCGCTCGACCGCACTGACATGCTCTACCGCCTGGCTTATCTTGACCCGCACCAGTCCAGACCCTACGCCCAGGCGCGCTGGAGCATGTCACCAGCGCTGCTGGTACGCGAGCGCCTGCGCGGCTATCTTGGCCAACACCGCACCGTGCTCAGCCCCGGCCAGGCGCAGCCCCGGAGCGCAGCGGCAGCGGATCGCCCGGCACCGTGGACACTGCAAGTAGAACTCGAAGAGTTCAGCCAGCTCTTCTCTACCCCACAAAGCAGCGTTGGCCTGCTGCGTCTGCGCGCCACGCTCACTCAGGGCAGCGCCGCATCTGGAGCCAAAGTCCTGCAGCGGCACCTGATCATCCAGCGGCCAGCGCCAAGCGCCGACGCGGCTGGAGGCGTGCGCGCCATGATCCTGGCTACCGATGCGGCGGCGCAGGAACTCGACAACTGGTTACGTGAAAGCGGGACACATTAGCGACACTCCGGCGAAGAAAATTTCCGGTACGGTTGATGTGGATCAACCGTACCAACTGGCGCCTGCTATTGCATGAATGACGAACAGGTACACAATGGGGACGCAAAGCTGTGTTTGGTTCAAAACGTTTGTGTCGGAGATTAGTATGAATAGCTTCCTATTTCGATGGAGTCTGTCGGCTCTGGCGGTGATCGCTCTGGCCGGATGTGGTGGCGGCTCGGGCGGGTCATCGACGGCGTCTGCGCCCGGAGCGGTGGCAGCGGCGATCGCCAGCGCCAGCGCCCAGCCGGCAAACGACACGGCCAGCAACAGCGCCGCGCCGTTCACGGTTTTGCAGGCAGCGGGTGTGCCGGCGGCCACGATAAGCAGTCCGCTCAAGGTGAACTTCACGGTGTTTTCGGATGGCAAGGTCAAGTCCGATCTGACCATCAGCAATGTCAGCTTGGCGATCGCCAAGCTGACCCCCCCGGTGAACGCGGGCGCGACGGACGAGTGGGTGAGCTACATCTACCGCAAGGAAACCGCCACCGCGGGTGTCGGGCCGGGCGGGACGCCGGTTTTGGCCAGCGCCATGCAGGCGACGACCGATGGCAAACAGACCGACCCGGCGCTGCTGGCTGCCCAACTGGTCTATAACGCCGATGGCTATTACACGTATACCTTCAAGACCGATATCAAGAACCCGGCACAAACCAACGGCGTGGTTTTTGAGCCAGCGCGTACGCATCGCGTCGCCATCCAGCTGAGCTATGTCAACGCCGCTGGTGAGACCATCAAGGTCAATCCGTACATCGATTTCACGTTTGACGCCAGCGGCAATTCGGTGCTGGTGACGGATCCGGCCAAGACCCGCAAGATGACCGATGTAGCATCCTGCAACGGCTGTCACGACAAGCTCGCGCTGCATGGCGGTGGCCGGGTCGATACGCAGTATTGCGTGATCTGCCACAACCCCGGCACTGTCGACGCCAACAGCGGCAACAACCTCAATCTGGCCACCATGGTGCACAAGATCCATGCCGGCAAATTGCTGCATAGCAAACTGGCCACCGGCGGCGAGGACTACACGATCTGGGGTTACCAGAATTCCAAACACAGCTACGCCGAAGTCGGCTTCCCGCAAGACCTGCGCAACTGCTCGGTCTGCCACTCCAGCGCCAATCCCAACACCCCGCAGGGAGACAACTGGAAGTCGCGCCCAAGCAAGGAAGCCTGCCTGACCTGCCACGCCAATGGCCCGGGTTCGGCGTGGGATGACCTGCACAAGGGCTTTGCCAGCGCGATGGTCGGTCCGGGTGCCCCGGCGAAGTCGCTGGGCAATGCTCTTTGCGCGGGCTGCCATCGCCCAGGTTCGGACATCGCACCCGAGCGCGTGCACTGGAACCAGAACGAAGAGAACGCCGCCAAGTACAAGATGAACATAGAAAGCGTCACCTTCAACGATACGGCCACGCACAAGGGACGCACCGTGACCGTCAAGTACTTCCTGTCCGACCCGACCAATGGCAATGCGGCCTACAACCTGGTCACCTCGGAATGCACCGGCTCAAGCGCGATTACCTGCGCAAATACGACGCGCTTCGGAAATCTGCGCTTTTACCTGGCCTACCAGAACCTGGTCGGACAGCAGCCGTCGATCACCGAGTTTTCGGCCTACAACAACGGCGGGAACGCTGCCAATGTGTACGCCTACAAAGGCACAAATGACGGCAAGAATCACTACACGGCGGCAATTCCCTTGCCCGATGACATCCCCGGCACAGCCGTGGCCTCGGGCACCGCTCGCGTGGTGAGCATCGGCCAGATCAAGGAAGCCAAACTGGAGCCGGTGTGGGCCACCGACCCGCGACCCGAGATGACCCCCAGGACGCTGGTCAACGTGGTGGTGCAACACACGTACCAGGACGTCGTTCTGTCGGGTACCCTGCAACCGCGCCGTGTCATCGTTACTACGGAGAAGTGCAACGTCTGCCACGGCGCGCTTGGCACGACTTCCGGATCGAACACCTTGGCCGAGGCTTTCCACGGCGGTGCCCGCAACACCACCGAGGCCTGCGTGGTCTGCCATGACGCGAACCGCGCGTCCTCGACCATCATGACCAACGGTCTGGCGCTCAATGAGTCGTATCAGTTCAAGCGCATGATCCACGGCATTCATGGCAATTCCAAGCGCAGCTATCCGTTCACTCACGGTAACGCAGTCATTGGCGCCTTCAACAAGGACGGAACCTCCGCAACTGGCGGCGCAGCCTTGGCCAGTACGGTGGAAAACTATGCTGCCGAGGTGGCATGGCCGGGCGTGGGCATCAATTGCAATGCCTGTCACGTCAACAACTCGTACAAGCAGGATCTGAGTCCGCTTGGTTCCGTGGTGCAAAAGCCCGTCGGCGTGACCGATCCGAACCAGTGGAAGGTGATATCACCCAAGGCCGCGACCTGCACAGCCTGCCACGACTCCAGCCAGGCCATGGGTCATGTCACAAGTTTTGGCGGCGCGACGTTCGGCAACAGAACGCAAGCCCAGATCGCCGGCTTGCCGCGCGAAACCTGTGACGACTGTCACTCCAGCGGCGTCTTCAAGGGCGTTGACATTGTCCACGGCCAGAAATAGCCGTGAACGCGATCATGAGCACGGGAACTCGCCAGCGCGCCTCCCGCGCTTGTGAGAACCGCGCCCCCAACCGGCGCGACGGGCGATATCAGTTGTGGAAGGATTTGGGATGAATATCAAGAGTGCCATGGCCGTTTTCGGCCTTCTGTTCATCGGCCTGGCAGGGGCGGCGTGGGGAGCCGATCCAACTGGAGCAGCCGTCTGTGTCACGTGTCACGATCAGGACGAACGACCTGACATGAGTCGCTCGGCCCACGGTTTTGCCGCCGACAAGCGCACACCCGATTGCATCAGTTGCCACGGCGCCAGCCAGACGCATGCCCACATGGCCTCGGGGCTCACGACGCGCCCGCGCCCGGAGGTGACATTTGGCAAGCGTTCCGTGGTGGCACCAGACGAGCGGACCCGGGTCTGCCTGTCGTGTCACGACAAGGACGCCGGGCGCACGCTGTGGATGGGCAGCCAGCATCAAGCCGCCGACGTCGCCTGCGAGAGCTGTCACAAGGTGCACGCGAATCGTGACCAGGTGCTTGGCCGTGCCACACAGGCCGATGTCTGCTACAGCTGCCACAAGGAGCAACGCTCGCAGATGAATCGGCCTTCGCACCATCCGATTCCGGAAGGCAAGATGACTTGTTCGGATTGCCATAACGTGCACGGGTCGGCCGGCCCGAAGCTGGCCAAGCGCGACAGCACCAATGCCACCTGCTACACCTGTCACGCCGAAAAGCGCGGCCCGTTTGTGCATCAGCACGAACCGGTGGTTGAGGACTGTTCAAACTGCCATAACCCGCACGGCAGCACGATTGCCGGCATGCTCAAGACACGCGCACCGATGCTCTGCCAGCAATGCCACACACCGCATGTTGCCGGTGGCGTGGGCGCCCTGGGCGGGCAAGCCGGTGTCTACGCGCCGCGCGCGAGCGGGCAGACGGAACCGCTGATCGCTGGCACAAGCAGTGGCAAGAACGTGATCAACCTCTGGCAGGGCCGAAGTTGCCTGAATTGTCATACGCAGGTTCATGGTTCCAACAATCCGTCGACCACCAACCCGACACCTCAGCTGATGCTGCGCTGACGCACGGAGAGCCACCATGACAACGCTTGTATTTTCATCCTCCTTCCGCCGCACCCTGGTCGCGCTGGCCGCCTGTGCAGCCTGCGTTCCCGCCTCAGCCCAATCCGATGGCGCACAAACGACTTTGAGCGCGGGCCTGGGTCTTGTCAGCGGGTCAAGTGCCGACCACGCCGTGTTCGGGCAGTACAACGGCTTGCGCTCCGACCGTGCCGCCTTCGGTACGCTTGGCATTGACTACAGCCTGCGCAAGCAGGCGAGTGCGACCTGGGTTCAATTGCAGGGGTCGAACCTGCTGGGCGACACGCGTGAACTCGACCTGGTGTGGAAAAAGCCCGGCGACTGGGAGTTCAGCGCCAACTACGGCGAACTGGTTCACTACGATCCGGTCACGGTCAATACCGGCGTGCAGGGTGCCGGATCCACCACGCCCCAAGTGCTGGCGCTGCCCGGTGGCCCGGGCAGCGGCGCAGACCTTGAACCTAAAACCAAGCGCAGCGCCTTGGGAGTGGGCTTTGCGAAGTGGATCAACCCCGCCTTGCAGGTGCAGGTCGATCTGAAAACCGAAAACAAGGACGGTTCTCGTCTGTTTGGCGTCGGCATCAACTGTCCGTCGGTGATTGCCCCGGGCTGCCTTGGCAGCACCGGCATCCGCACCGGCTGGGCAACCCTGATGCTGCCCGAGCCGATCAGCGCCAACCATACGCAAATCGAAGCCCGGGCGAGTTACGCGGCTGAGAAGCTTCGCCTCAACCTGGGTTACTACGGCTCGTTCTATCGCAACAATAACGCGACGCTCAACCCGGGTGTGGGCAGCAGTTTGTACAACCCGCTGGGCGATTTGATGCCACTGAGCAGCGGCTTGCAGGCGCTACTGAGCCAGCCTCTGGCCTTGCCGCCCGATAACCGGGCGCATCAACTGGATATGAGCGGAAGCTACGACTTCACGCCAACCACCCGAAGCACGTTCAAACTGGCCTACGGTTCGGCAAGCCAGACCGACAATTTTGCCGGCGCCGGACTGGGGGCGGCACCGGCTGGTGTGGCCGACTTGGGTGGTCGCGTCAACACCAAGTTGGCAAAAATCGGGCTGACCTCCAGACCGATGCCCAAGCTCTCGCTGTCCGCCGATCTGCGCTATGAGAACCGCGACGACCAGACACCGATTGCCGTCTACAACACCGAGGGCGTCGGCACCTACACCAACCGCAATCTCTCGAGCCGCAAGACGCTTGGCAAACTGCAGGCCAACTGGCAGTTCTCCAGCGACTATCGTGGCACTCTGGCGGCCGAGCGTGAGTCAATCGACCGCGGCGTGTTCACCGCGACCAGCGCGGTATCGGGCATCAGCGCATTGCGAGATCAAACCGACGAGACCAGCGTTCGCGCTGAACTTCGCCGCAGAATGTCAGCGGACTTCAGCGGGTCCGTGACCCTGTCAAGCGCTCGACGCAACGGCTCCAACTGGCTGCGTGACAACAGCGGCCGCGGGCTGAGCGAAGTTGCCGATCCGGCGACCGGTTTCCTGCCGACGGCAATCTTTATGCCCAACCTGGCGGACCGGCGCCGTGACAAGATCAAACTGTTCGCCGACTGGCAGCCCAGTGAGCGCCTGAGTGTGCAATTCAGCGCTGAAGACGGCAAGGACAGGTACGACACACCGAGTCTGTATGGCCTGCACACGACGCGAATGAACCAGTTCAGCGTGGACTGGAGTTACGCCTTCTCGGAACGCTGGGCCGCCAACGGTTATGCGATGCGCGGCTACCAGAATCTGAACCAGTCGCGCCCCGCTGGCTACATCATGGCCTTTGACAACACCAGCACCGGTTTTAGCCTTGGCTTCTCTGGCAAACCGGCAGGTCAACTCGAGATTGGCGGCAGCCTGACCCATGTCGATGACAAGAGCATTTACGCGCAGACACTCGATCCGCTTGCAGGCGCCGACAGCGTGGCGTTGCTGGCTGCCACAGGTGGCTTGCCCGACATCGTGGTGCGGCAAACAGTGCTCAAATTCTTCGGCAAATATGCGCTTGACAAGCGTTCACTGCTGCGCGTGGACGTCGTCTACCAGCGCGCCAACGTGAATGACTGGGCCTGGGGCTACAACGGTGTTCCGTTCGTCTATTCCGATGGTTCGACGGTGAGCCAGAAGCCGACCCAGAATGTCGGTGTTGTCGGTCTCACGTACGTCTACCGACTGCCCTGAATTTGGCGCGGATCCGGCGAATGACGCTCAATATCTGCGAGGTCATTGATCTGGCGCAAGGTCGGAAAAATCTCGGCGCGGATGAAACAAATGCTTACCCGCATTTCCGTAAAATCCGCCGCGGCAGCAGCTGCGGATGTCAGCCAGATTGATGTTGCTGCGTTATGCTATTGGTGTTAACTCAACTTAAAGGAAGTTTCATGAAACGTATTCTCTTAGCCCTGGTTGCAGCCGTTGCCGTTACCGCTCCCGCGCTTGCAGATGAAGCGCTGTCCAAGGCCAACAAGTGCTCGATGTGCCACGCCGTCGACAAGACCAAGTCGGGCCCGAGCTACAAGGCTATCGCTGCCAAGCACGCTGCTGACAAGGACGCGGTCGCGAAGATGACTGCCGTCACGATGAAGGGCGGCAAGGGCTCGTTCGGTACCGTTGAGATGCCGGCCCAACCCAATGTCAGCGAAGCCGATGCCAAGAAACTGGCTGAGTGGATCATGTCGCTGAAATAAGCCCTTTCACTACTTGACATAGCGATGGTGCGCTCCTGTAGCACCTCGAAACAAAAGGCCCGCAACAGCGGGCCTTTTGTTTTCAAAGCAACGAATCTGTAGCATCTACAGCAGAATCAGGCAACGTCTTGTCCGATGCGACGTGCCCGCCGGACTGCCCTCGAGGCGACCCGCTTTTTGGGGGGGGTGAATTCTGTTATCGGCTTATAATGTTCGCTAGGTTCACTGATCCAACAGGTCAAGCAAGTTGTGCCTGGTTGCGCTCAGCGGATGCGTCAACAATTCCTTGAGATCTTTCATGAAACAAGCAATCTTCGGCATGGTGGTTTTGTCAGTTGCGCTGCTGGGTTGCGGCGAGAAGAAAGAGGCGGCAGTCAAACCGGTCAAGGGTGACGTTGCAGCCGGTAAATTGCTGGCCGAGAAGACCTGCAAGACCTGCCACGGCGAGAACGGCGGTGGCGTGGCCCCGGCGATTCCGCACCTGGCTGCCCAGCGCGAAGGCTATCTTCTGGCATCCCTCATGGAATACAAAAGCGGCAAGCGCACGCATGCCGGACTCAGGGATATCGCGGCTCAAATGAGCGATGCGGATATGCGAAATGTTGCCGCCTACTTTGCCGGATTACCGCCTGTTCAGAGTGCGGCCGCTACCGACGTCAAGCATACTTCGCTGTACGAGAAGGGCAAGGCCTTTGCGGCTGAGTGTGCCAGCTGCCATGGTGAGGATGGCAACGCCAAGACGCCGGGGACGCCCACGCTGGCCGGTCAGCAACCACATTACCTGGTGACTTCGATTCTTGAGTATCACCGCGACGACCGCAAGATGACCTCCATGAAATCCGTCGTGCGCGACTCCGATCGCCTAGACCTTGAGAGCCTGGCGCTGTATTTTTCGGCTCAAACACCGGTGCAACGCTCGACGCCCACTCACGGCGACGCGGTGGCAGGCGAGGCGCTCAGCGCCATGTGCAGTGGCTGCCATGGCGCACGCGGGGTCAGTGTTGACACTGCTACACCCAGTCTTGCCGGGCAGGATGCGCAATATCTGGCCAAGGCAACCAAGGCCTACAGAACCACGCGCCAGAATTGGGGCATGCAGCGTTACGTGGCCAATCTTAGCGACAAGAACATCGACGACATTGTGGCGTTTTATGCCAGCCAGCAACCCAAGCCGGCAGACCAGATCCTTGGCTCGGTGCAGGAATTGGCCAAGAAGTGTGATCGATGCCACGACCAGGAGGGTGACGCATCCAGCACCAGTGCCATGCCCAAGCTCAAGGGTCAGGACAAGGACTATCTGGTGATGGCGCTGCGCGCGTATCACGATGGCAAGCGGGAAAGCACCACCATGCACAACATGAGCTTCCCCTACAGCAATGCCATCATGGACAACCTCGCATCCTGGTATGCCAGTCAGCCGATGAAGTAGGGAGGGCTCGCCGCCGCGGGGCGGTGGCAGCACGATTTGTTGCTGCGCTGCCCCTAATTGAGGCACCAGTCAGACCGGTCAGCGACGCGTTTGGGGTGTCGGACGATCGGTGCCGCGCCTGGCGCCAGTCCACCGCGTAGCTAACTATTCAAATCTGCGATGAGATGACTCGGGTCTCAGCGGCAACACCAACAATCGAAGGGCGTAAACCGATTCCGCCCTGGCAGGGCGGATTTTTCGTTGATCGCTGTCCCATTAACACCACGTCGCACAGCAGCCAATTCGCTGCAGCGCGCCGCGAGGTGCCGCGGCCTCCGCTCCCGCGCTAGGTTCGTTAACCGACCTTGATTTCTTCCACGCCACGGCGACGCATGACCGCCTCCGGCGTCCCCGCGAAGTAGAGGTGGTGGAAGGTGCCCAGGATGCCGCCCGCGAGGAAGATGGTGGTCGAGAAGAGCGTGGCCCCCGTCGCCTTCGCCACGTGCAGGAGCCCGAGCC